>JAFYBB010000351.1 GCA_017540445.1 Clostridia bacterium
CGGAGATCACCCGCCTGGGCCTGGCCATGGGCTGCTGCGAGCAGACCTTCAGCGGGCTGGCCGGCATCGGCGACCTGGTGGTCACGGCCACCAGCCGCCACAGCCGGAACAACCGCTGCGGCGAGCTGATCGGCAGGGGCGTGGACCCGGCGGAGGCCGTCCGCCAGGTGGGCATGGTGGTGGAGGGCGTCAACGCGCTGCCCGCCACGCTGCAGCTGGCGGAGCGATATCATGTGCGCATGCCGATCACCGAGGCGGTGAACGCCGTGATCAACGGCACCATGACGCCCCGGGAAGCCGTGGACGGGCTGATGAGCCGGAAGAAGCGCTCGGAGGTCGGCTGGCTGTGACCCGGCGCGTTCGCAGGCGAAGTTGACAGATCGGAAAGGCGGGTGTTGAGCATGTCGCTGTTTAAGAGAAAGCCAAAGGCCCCGGCCGTGGCCTATGACCCCCAGACCCAGCAGCCGGCGGTGCGCAGGAGCATCTGCACCGGCGAGATGACCGTGGGCTTCATCGACCGGCGCACCGGGAAGTTCACCGACCTGATGCGCGTGGACGGCCAGTATGAGCTGGACGCCTTTATGAAAAGCATCGGCGCCGACGATTACAAGACGATCTACTGACGCTTTGCGCGTCGGCCCGAGACAATGAACGCCCTGCCGGAAACACGTCGGCAGGGCGTTCATTGTCTCGGACCGATGGCTTGCGATCACGTTAAAATTGCATTCCTGTACTTGACAATGCCTGAATCCTTGTATACAATAATACACATATTCAAACCCCGGGGAGATGAGACCATGCTGGAAATGTCCAACAAGACCAACCTATTGGAGCAAAGGCAATACAAGTATTCCCTGCAGGACGTGGAAAAGCCGAACCTGTACCGGGACATCTATCCCTACGACGAGGTGCCGCGCATCGCGTTCAACCACCGGCGCGTGCCGATGGGCATGCCGGAGGACATCTGGATCACCGACACGTCGTTCCGCGACGGCCAGCAGTCGGTGGAGCCGTACACGGTCAAGCAGATCGTGGACCTCTACAAGCTGATGGCGCGCCTGGGCGGCCCCTACGGCGTCATCCGGCAGACCGAGTTCTTCGTGTACAGCGAGAAGGACCGGGAGGCCATCGCCCGCTGCCAGGATCTGGGCTACCGCTTTCCGGAGATCACCACCTGGATCCGCGCCACCCGCGAGGATTTCAAATTGGTCAAGGACCTGGGCATCCGCGAGACGGGCATACTGGTGTCCTGCAGCGACTACCACATCTTCAAAAAGATGCAGATGACCCGCAAGCAGTGCATGGACTACTACCTGAAGACCGTCGCCGACGCCTTCGAGGCGGGCGTGATGCCGCGCTGCCACCTGGAGGACGTGACTCGGGCCGACTTCTACGGCTTTGTGGTGCCCTTCGTGAACGAGCTGATGCAGATGAGCCAGGACGCGGGCATACCGGTGAAAATTCGCGCCTGCGACACGATGGGCTACGGCGTGCCCTACACCGAGGTGGCGCTGCCCCGCAGCGTGCCGGGCATCATCTACGGCCTGCAGCACTACTCCGACGTGCCCAGCGAGATGCTGGAGTGGCACGGCCACAACGACTTCTACAAGGCCGTGACCAACGCCTCCACGGCGTGGCTGTACGGCGCGTCGGCGGTGAACTGCTCGCTGCTGGGCATCGGCGAGCGCACGGGCAACATACCGCTGGAGGCCATGGTGATGGAGTACGCCAGCCTGCGCGGCAGCCTGGACGGCATGGACACCACCGCCATCACCGACATCGCCCGGTACTTCCGGGATGAGATCGGCTACGACATACCGGTGATGACGCCGTTCGTGGGCCGCCAGTTCAACACCACCCGGGCCGGCATACACGCCGACGGCCTGCTGAAGGACGCGGAGGTGTACACGATATTCGACACCCGGAAGATACTGGGCCGCAGCCCCTCGGTGATGATCGGCAAGGCCAGCGGCCTGGCGGGCATCGCCTACTGGATCAACGAGAACTACCAGCTGACCGCGGCCGAGGCCCTGGACAAGAAGGACCCGCTGGTGGTGGCGCTGAAGGACTGGATCGACGAGGAGTACGTCGAGGGCCGTCAGACCACGCTGTCCACCGCGGAGCTGGAGACGAAGATCGAAGAACTGTCCGGCGGCCGGTTCCGCAGACTGTGAGGGGGAGGATGACCATGATGATGGATTACAGAACCGTATCCCTGTCCGACCAGGTGTTTGAGCACCTGGAGTCCGACATACTCAGCGGGCGCTACAAGCGCGGCGACATCGTCACGGAGCTGCAGCTGTGCGCGGAGCTGGGCGTGAGCCGCACGCCGATCCGCGAGGCCCTGCGCCGTCTGTTCCAGGAGCACCTGGTCGAGGACACGCCGAAGGGCACGATGGTGCTGGGCATCACGCCGAAGGACTACCGGGACATGTCCGAGATCCGGCTGCGCATCGAGGACCTGGCCGTCAAGGGCTTCATCGACAACGCCGACGCCGACAGCCTGAAGGCGCTGAACGAGGCGGTGGAGTTCCAGGAGTTCTACCTGTCCCGGGAGGACGTGGACCAGCTGAAGGCGCTGGACGGCCGCTTCCACGAGATCATCTACGCCGGCTGCGGCAGCATGATACTCCGGGACACGCTCTCGCCGCTGCACAAGAAGATACAGCAGTACCGCCGCAACGCGCTGCGCACGCCGGAACGGGCCACCCACTCGGTGCACGAGCACCGGCAGATTTTGGAGGCCATCCGCGCCAAGGACGCGGACCTGGCCGCCGCGCGGATGCGCGACCACATCATGAACGCCGTGAACCGGGCGCTGACAGAGGAGGGCGTGTAACATGGGCCTGACCATCGCACAGAAGATCATCAAATCGCACCTCGTGTCCGGCACGATGGTTCCGGGGCAGGAGATCGCCCTGCGCATCGACCAGACGCTGACCCAGGACGCCACCGGCACGATGGCCTATCTGGAGTTTGAGACGATGGGCATCGAGCGCGTGCGCACGGAGCTGTCGGTGGCCTACATCGACCACAACACGCTGCAGTGCGGCTTCGAGAACGCCGACGACCACCGCTACATCCAGAGCGTGGCGAAGAAGCACGGCATACGCTTCTCCCGCCCCGGCAACGGCATCTGCCACCAGGTGCACCTGGAGCGCTTCGGCGTGCCGGGCAAGACGCTGATCGGCTCCGACAGCCATACGCCCACCGGCGGCGGCATCGGCATGCTGGCCTTCGGCGCGGGCGGCATGGACGTGGCCGTGGCCATGGGCGGCGGCGCGTACTACATCACCATGCCGAAGATGTTCAAGGTGAACCTGACCGGCAGGCTCCGCCCGTTCGTCAGCGCAAAGGACGTGAGCCTGGAGATACTGCGCATACTCAGCGTGAAGGGCGGCGTGGGCGCGATCATCGAGTGGGGCGGCGAGGGCGTGAAGACGCTGTCCGTGCCCGAGCGGGCCACCATCACCAACATGGGCACCGAGCTGGGCGCGACCACCTCGATCTTCCCCTCCGACGAGATCACCCGGGCGTTTTTGAAGGCCGAGGGCCGGGAGGACGCCTGGACGGCGCTTCAGAGCGACCCGGACGCCGAATACGACCGGATCATCGACATCGACCTTTCCGCGCTGGAGCCGCTGATCGCCTGCCCCCACAGCCCGGACAACGTGAAGAAGGTCTCCGAGCTCAAGGGCACGAAGGTGGACCAGGTCTGCATCGGCTCCTGCACCAATTCGAGTCTCATGGACATGCTGAAGGTGGCGGCGCTTTTGAAGGGAAGGAACGTCGATCCGTCGGTGAGCCTGTCGATCTCTCCCGGCAGCCGCCAGGTGCTTTCGATGCTGGCCGATTGCGGCGCGCTGACCGACATACTGGCCAGCGGCGCGCGGGTGCTGGAGTGCGCCTGCGGCCCCTGCATCGGCATGGGCTTCAGCCCCAACAGCGCGGGCGTCTCGCTGCGCACGTTCAACCGCAACTTCCTGGGCCGAAGCGGCACCGCCGACGCCGGGGTGTACCTGGTGTCCCCCGAGACCGCCGTGGCCGCCGCGCTGACCGGAACGATCAGCGACCCGCGCCTTATGGGCGATATGCCGGAAATCAAGATGCCGGACGTCTTCCGCGCCGACGATTCCGCGGTACTGATGCCCGCCTCCCCGGAGGAGGCCGCGGCGGTGGAGGTCGTGCGCGGGCCCAACATCAAGCCCTTCCCGGACAGCCGGCCTGTGGGCGACACCATCGAAGCGCCGCTGACCTTGAAGGTGGGGGACAACATCACCACCGACCACATCATGCCCGCCGGCGCGAAGATACTGCCCTACCGCAGCAACATACCGCACCTCTCGCAGTTCTGCTTCGGCGTGTGCGACGCCACGTTCCCCGAGCGGGCCAAGGCCGCGGGCCAGAGCATCGTGGTGGGCGGCAGCAACTACGGCCAGGGCTCGTCCCGCGAGCACGCGGCGCTGGTGCCGCTGTACCTGGGCGTGCGCGCGGTCATCGCCAAGAGCTTCGCCCGCATCCACGTTGCCAACCTGATCAACGCCGGCATACTGCCGCTCACCTTCAAGAACCCGGACGACTACGACGAAATCCAGCAGGGCGACAACCTGGCCCTGCGCGGCATCCACGCCGGCATGGACGCAGGCTGTATGACGCTGGAGGACGTGACCACCGGCAGGTCCTTCGCGCTGTCCTGCGACTTCACCGAGCGCCAGAAGGCCATGCTGAAGGCCGGGGGACTGCTGGCGTATACGGCAATTTCCGATTGATTGGTTTTTCCCACTCTCCACTCTGAATAAAGGAGGAATCGTCATGAACGAATACATTGACTCTGCCGTCGCTCAATTCAAAACGCTGCTGGAGGAGCAGCTGGCGCGCACGGGGCGTATGGAGAACGCCGCCGCGCCGAAGGATTTCACGAAGCTGCCGGTGGTCACCGTCGGCGTGATCGACGGCGACGGCATCGGGCCGATCATATCGAAGCAG
>JAFYBB010000352.1 GCA_017540445.1 Clostridia bacterium
CCGCCGTCGGTGAAGCGGGTGGAGCAGTTCAGGTACACCGCCGCGCTGTCCACGCCCCGGGCGAAGGCGTCCAGCACCGCCGGGTCCCGGGAGACCACCGCCTCGCTGTGGCCGGTGGAGTGGGCGGCGATGTGGGCAACGGCCGCGTCCACGCCGTCGACGACGGCCACGGCCAGTATGTAGTCCAGAAACTCCGTGTCGAAGTCCCGCGCGCCGGCGGGTGTGCCGGGGATGATGGCCGCGGCCTCGGCGTCCAGCCGCAGCTCCACCGGCACAAGGCCCTGCGCGGCGCGGCCGTCCACCAGCCGCGCCTTCAGCTTCGGCAGGAATTCGGCGGCGACGGCCCGGTGCACCAGCAGCACCTCCTCGGCGTTGCACACCGAGGGCCGGCTGGTCTTGGCGTTGTCGATGATGTCGAGGGCCATGTCCTGGTCGCAGGCGGCGTCCACGTACACGTGGCAGATGCCGGTGCCGGTCTGTATGCAGGGCACCTTGGCGTTCTCGGTGACGGCGCGGATCAGCCCCGCCCCGCCGCGGGGGATCAGCAGGTCCACCAGCCCCACCGCGGTCATCAGGTCCGCGGCGCTCTGGCGGGTGGTGTCCTGCACCAGCTGCACGAGCGCCGCCGGCAGCCCCACCGATTCCAGCCCCGCCTGCAGCGCCGATACGATGGCGCCCGCCGAGCGGAAGGCCTCCTTGCCGCCGCGCAGCACGCAGGCGCTGCCGGCCTTCAGGGCCAGTGCCGCCGCGTCGCTGGTGACGTTCGGGCGGCTCTCGTAGATGATGGCGATCACGCCCATCGGCACCCGCGTGCGCTCGATCACAAGCCCGTTGGGGCGCTGGGTCCGGTAGATCACCTCGCCCACCGGGTCTTTGAGCGCCGCCACCTGGCGGATGCCCTCGGCCATGCCCTCGATGCGCGCGCCGGTCAGCTTCAGCCGGTCCAGCATGACCTCGCTGATTTTGCCCTGCGCCGCCGCCATGTCCAGATCGTTGGCGGCCAGTATGTCCGCCTGCCGGTCGATCAGCGCGTCGGCCATAGCGCCCAGCGCCGCGTTCTTCTTCGCCGTGTCCGCCTTCTGCAGCGCCGGCCACGCGGCGCGGGCGGCGCGAAGGATGTCCAATGTCGTCATATTTATCTCCTCCCTATGAACCGCGTTCCCACCGATTTTCCATCAATAATATCATAGATCAGCTCCGGCCGCGCGCCGTTGGCGATCACCATGTCGATGCCGGTCTCGCCGGCGATGCGGGCCGCCCGGAGCTTGGTGACCATGCCGCCGGTGCCCAGCGTGGTGCCGTTGCCGCCGGCCAGCGCCTCGATCTCGGGGGTGACGGCCCGGACCACGGGGATCAGCTCCGCCCCGGCGTCGCCGCGGGGGTCGGCGGTGTACAGCCCGTCGATGTCCGACAGCAGCACCAGCAGGTCCGCCCGCACCGTGGCGGCCACGATGGCGGACAGCGTGTCGTTGTCGCCGATCACGATCTCGTCGGTGGCGATGGTGTCGTTCTCGTTGATGATGGGCAGCGCGCCCAGCGCCAGCAGCCGGTACAGCGTGTTGTGGAAGTGGGTCCGCCGGGCCGCGTCCTCCACGTCGCTGCCGGTGACCAGCAGCTGCGCCACCGTGTGGTTGTACTCGGAGAACAGCCGGTCGTAGGTGTACATCAGCTCGCACTGGCCCACCGCCGCCGCGGCCTGCTTGGTGGGGATGTCCGAGGGCCGCTCCTTCAGCGACAGCTTGCCCACGCCCATGCCGATGGCGCCGGAGGACACCAATATCACCTCGTGCCCGGCGTTCTTCACGTCGGAGAGCACCTTGCACAGCGCCTCCACGCGCCGTATGTTCATGCGCCCGGTGGGGTGGGCGAGGGTGGACGTGCCCACCTTGACGACGATTCTCATGGCGTAACCCCTTTCAAACGCGAATTATCGGACGAGGAGCTTGACCACCAGCACCGCGTCGATGCCGACGGCGACGCACAGCGCGCCCACGCCCAGGAAGATCTTGCCCACGAGGGCCAGCGTGTCCCGGCCCTCCAGCCGAAAGCACGTCGGGTCGTCCGGGTCGTACAACACCCCGACGCGCTGCCCCTCGTAGTACCGCTTGCGCCCGCCGCCGCTCTCGCTCTCCAGCGAGATCGCGCGGCCGTCGACCTCAAATTCCACGATGGGATGCCAGCTGACGCTGCCGCCGTCGGAGGCGTGATGCGTCCGGCGCACCACCTCTATGATCGTGCCCTCGGCCCGGGCGCGCAGCCGCTCCTCCCGCCGCTTCGCGCCGCGGTACAGGCCGAAGCCCACGCCCAGAAATATGACGCCCACCAGGCACCACACACCGGTGAAGATGATCAGGAACAAATCGCTGCCAGACATGTCGCGCCTCCCGGATGGGGTCTGTGTACGAGAATGATGCTTGATGAGCACAGTATACAGCAAAGCGCCGTGGATTGCAAGCGTTCGTTCATCGCATCGTAAAGATAGACGGTTGCGCATTCTGCTCGTTTCGGTTATAATGGATGTGTGAAGCGGGCGGAGCGCATGTCGGCGACAGGCGTGGTTTCTTTTTCGGAGGTGAGCGATGTGGGAACTTATCTGAATCCCGGAAACAGCGGCTTTGAGGATATTTGCAGAAGGGGTTATGTCGACAAGACCGGTCTGATCGCGCTTGTCAACGACACGATCGGAACCTCTGACAAGCTCACCTGCGTGAGCCGCCCGCGCCGCTTCGGCAAGTCGTTTGCCGCGCAGATGCTGTGCGCCTACTATGACAAGACCTGCGATTCGCAAAGCCTGTTCAAGGATTTGAACATCGCGAGGTCA
>JAFYBB010000033.1 GCA_017540445.1 Clostridia bacterium
CGTTGCCCACATCGCCGCCCACTCCACCGGCCACAGCGAGGCGGTGGTCTCCCGGGACCCGGCGGTGCTGGACGCCTTCGCCCGGGGCGTGGACAGCGCGGCGGTGTACCTGAACTGCTCCACCCGCTTCACCGACGGCGGGGAGTTCGGCCTGGGCTGCGAGATGGGCATCTCCACCCAGAAGCTGCACGCCCGCGGCCCGATGGGGCTGGAGGAGCTGACGACGTACAAGTACGTGATCCGCGGCAAAGGGCAGGTCAGATGACCGACAGACATAAGCGGAACGGACCGGCGCGCGCCGATCCGTTCCGTTTGTGTTACACCGGGGTCATTCCCCGTCCTTGCCCTTGAACAGGCCGCCGATCTTGTCCAGCAGGCCCTTCGCGCCGTCGACGATCTTCTCGTCCACGTCGGTCTTGTCCAGAACGCCCTGGGCCTTCTGCTTCAGGCCCTTGGCGGCGTCGATGATCTTCTCGTCCACGTCGGTCTTGTCCAGCATCTCCAGGGTCTTCGCCTTCAGACCCTTTGCGGCGTCCACCAGCTTCTCGTCCATGTCGGTCTTGTCCAGCATCTCCTGGGCCTTTGCCTTCAGGCCCTTCGCCGCGTCAACGATCTTCTCGTCCACGTCGGTCTTGTCCAAAGCCTCCTGCACCTTGCCCTTGGCCGCCTCGACGGTCTTGTTGAATTCCTCGCTCATGGAATGATCTCCTTTCAAACATCGGATTCGATGATATTATAGTAAGTTTTCCCCGTCGCGTCAAGGTCAAATTGGCGCAGGCTTAACACGACATACCACCGGTTTAAAATTCCGTGATTCACACGCCGATAATTGACTTTCACCCCCCGGGCGGTTACAATACCTCTCAGTAAAAGCAATCTTTAATTCGGCACGGGATGCCGGCAAGATGCACAATAAAGGCGATGCTCCGCAATGCGCGGCGCGGTTTGTGTGTATCCTGCCGGACAGGCAGGTTTTTTGATGCCCGCCCCGCCGAAGGATGGGAGGAAGCCCCTTGCAGCGCATCATCAGCGGCGTTCTGGCCTGGGCGGACGGGCAATTTGTCCCGTCGGACATCGCCATCGAGAGCGGCAAAATCGCCTCCGTCGTCCCCGCGGCGAGCGCCGCTTCAAATAGAGCCCTGTACGCATTGCCCGGTTTCACAGATGTTCACGTGCATCTGCGAGAGCCGGGCTTTTCCTATAAGGAGACCATCGCCACCGGCACCCGCGCCGCGGCCCGGGGCGGCTATACCCGCGTGTGCGCCATGCCGAATTTGAGCCCCGCGCCGGACAGCGCGGCGCATTTGCAGGCCCAGCTGGACATCATCGAGCGGGACGCGGTGATCGACGTCGTCCCCTACGGCACGATCACGGTAAACGAGGCCGGGGAGGCGCTTTCGGACATGGAGGCCCTCGCGCCGCATGTCTGCGCCTTTTCCGACGACGGCCGCGGCGTGCAGTCGGGCGATGTGATGCGCGCGGCGATGGAGAAAGCAAAGTCTCTCGGCAAGCTGATCGCCGCCCACTGCGAGGACAATCGGCTGCTGCGGGGCGGCTGCGTCCACGACGGCGCGTACGCCAAGGCCCACGGCCTGCCGGGCATCTGCTCGGAAAGCGAGTGGGGCCAGATCGCCCGAGACCTGGACCTGGTCCGCAAGACCGGCTGCGCGTATCACGTGTGCCACATCTCCACAAAGGAGAGCGTCGACCTGATCCGCAGGGCCAAAAAAGAGGGCATGGACGTGACCTGCGAGACGGCCCCCCACTACCTGCTTTTGACTGAGGACGACCTTATGGACGAGGGCCGCTTCAAGATGAACCCGCCGCTGCGAACGCGGGCCGACCGGGAGGCGCTGCTGCAGGGCCTGATGGACGGCACCGTTGACATGATCGCCACCGACCACGCCCCCCACGCCGCCGAGGAAAAGTCCAAGGGCCTGGCCGGCAGCGCCATGGGCATCGTGGGGCTGGAGACGGCGTTCCCGCTGCTGTACACGTACCTGGTAAAAAAGCAGCGCGCGATCTCCCTGGAGCGTCTCGTCGAGCTGATGAGCCTGGCCCCGGCCCGGCGCTTCGGCTTCCCCTGCGAAGGGCTGCGCCCCGGCGCGGACGCGAATCTCGCGCTGTGGGACCTGGACGCCGCCTACACCATCGACCCGGCTGACTTCCTGTCCAAGGGCAGGGCTACGCCGTTTGAGGGGTGGAAGGTGTGCGGCAAATGCGTGGAGACACTTTACCGGGGAAACACGGTCTGGAAACCGGCACAACGGAGGCAATCGTCGTGAGGTCCGAAGAAGAGATCATTGGCAGCGTCCTTCAAATCGCAATCAAAGACGACGGCGTTCGGGCGGTCGTCCGCACAGAGCTCTTGCCCGTCCGGGAATACCTTCATGCCTACAGCTTCGTCTTTGTTGTGCGGGATGTGGACAACTATGACCGCGACATCTTTGAGAGCGGCCTCGGCGAAAGGATCCTGCTGTTCCGGGCCGACAGAAATTATCCCGAGATGTTCCCGGATACAAAGGCACACCTGATGGTGTTCCGCGACGGGATTACGATCACCATCAACACGATGAGCCGGGATACCTTCCTCGCAAAATATGGCGGACCGTGCGAGCGGAAAGACGTCTGGATTGGGGAGACATATCAAAAGCTGTTGGACAAGGGCGACACGCTCCCGATAGTCGACCGCCTCGTTGAAAGTCAGACCCTGTTCGCGGAGCTTCCCTCAGAAGCAGCCTTCCTGGGTGCCTGCGACGAATTTTGGTGGGTGATGAAGACGCTTGCCGAGTACACGCTGAGGGAAGAGCTGCCCGCCGCGATGTACTACTTGAACGTCTCCGTCCGTGGTCTGCTGAACAGGATGCTGCACTGGCACCTCTATCTTCAATCCGGCAAACCGATCGACGTGGGCATTCTCGACAGCAATCTGGAAAAGCTACTGGAAGATACACTTTTCCGCTTGTACAAAAAAACTTACCCCGACGCGGACTGTGGACATATCTGGGAGGCATTTCACGCCGCGTCCGAACTGTGGCACAGGGTTGCAGGCATGGTGGCGGAACACCGCGGATTCCAATACCCGTCCGCCGTCGAGGAAAACATGCTGGAATTCATTCGGAACCTGAAGCACTCTCCAGCCTTCCCCTCTGGGGAAGGTGGCAGCCCGCAGGGCTGACGGAAGAGGTCCCCGACGTTCCGCCTCGCGCCTCTATTCCCGCCTTGGCGCGAAACCATCCGCAAAGGACCTCTTCCGGCGCTTCGCGCCACCTTCCCCATAGGGGAAGGCTAATACAAGAACGCTGAGCCAGGCCTTCTGCCACCGAATAAATGGCAGAATGGCGACAAGGAGTATACATGCCAGAAATTCACTATTACCGGGAGAGCAACAAGCCCCGTGCCCAGCAGCTGCTCCGGGAGATGACCCGGCATGAAAAGCACCTGTGGTACGATTATCTCAACAGCGCGCCGGCACGCTTTCGCCGTCAGAAGCAGTTCGGAAACTACATTGTCGACTTCTATTGCGCCGAGCAAAAGCTGGTGGTGGAAATCGACGGCTCCCAACACTATGAACCAGAAGAGCGCGCCCGGGATGAAGCAAGGACGGCGTATCTGGAAAGCCTCGGCCTTCGGGTAATGCGGTTCAGTAACCACGATGTCGACTTGCATTTTGAAGGCGTATGCGCCACGATCGACGCCATGGTTCGGGCTGAAACACCATAAGGACTTCTTCCACTCGCGAGCGTCCAAAAGCCTTCCCCTCTGGGGAAGGTGGCAGCCCGCAGGGCTGACGGAAGAGGTCCCGGATACTACGCCTCGCGCCTTATTCCCGCCTTGGCGCGAAACCATCCGCAAAGGACCTCTTCCGGCGCTTCGCGCCACCTTCCCCATAGGGGAAGGCAACCTCACCGACGATATCAACGGAGGTAATCTGCATGTCCAAGCGCACAGACATCAAAAAAGTCCTCATCATCGGCTCCGGCCCCATCGTGATCGGGCAGGCGGCGGAATTCGACTACGCGGGCACCCAGGCGTGCCTGGCGCTGAAGGAGGAGGGCTACGAGGTCATCCTCTGCAACTCCAACCCCGCCACCATCATGACGGACACCAGCATCGCGGACAAGGTGTACATGGAGCCGCTGACGCTGGAGTACATCGCGAAGATACTGCGCTATGAGCGCCCGGACGCCATCGTGCCCGGCATCGGCGGGCAGACGGGGCTGAACCTGGCCATGCAGCTGGAGAAGAAGGGCGTGCTGCGGGAGTGCGGCGTGGAGCTGCTGGGCACGCCGTTCACCTCCATCGAGCGGGCCGAGGACCGGGAGCTGTTCAAGGAGATGTGCCAGTCCATCGGCGAGCCGGTGATCCCCTCGAAGATCACCTACAGCCTGGACGAGGCGAAGCAGGCCGCGAAGGAGATCGGCTACCCGGTGGTGCTGCGCCCCGCGTTCACGCTGGGCGGCACCGGCGGCGGCTTCGCCTACAACGAAGAGGAATTGATCGAGGTCGGTACCAACGGCTTCAAGCTCTCCCCGGTGCACCAGGTGCTGGTGGAGAAGAGCGTGAAGGGCTACAAGGAGATCGAGTTCGAGGTCATGCGCGATTCCAACGACCACGCCATCACCATCTGCGGCATGGAGAACGTGGACCCGGTGGGCGTGCACACCGGCGACTCCATCGTGGTGGCGCCGATACTGTCGCTGAACGACCGCGATCTGAAGATGCTGAACGACTCCGCCATCAAGATCATTCGGGAGCTTGGAATCGAGGGCGGCTGCAACGTGCAGTTCGCGCTGCACCCCAAGACCAGCGAATACTACCTGATCGAGGTCAACCCCCGGGTCAGCCGCTCGTCGGCGCTGGCGTCGAAGGCCTCGGGCTACCCCATCGCCTCGGTCACGGCCAAGATCGCGCTGGGCATGGCGCTGGAGGAGATCCCGGTGGCCGGCGGCACCGCGGCCATCGAGCCGAGCCTGGACTACGTGGTGGCCAAGTTCCCCCGCTTCCCCTTCGACAAGTTCGCCACCGCGCCGAATGTGCTGGGCACCCAGATGAAGGCCACCGGCGAGGTGATGGGCATCGGCGCGAGCCTGGAGGAGTGCATGCTCAAGTCGGTGCGCTCGCTGGAGAACGGCGCGCACCACCTGAGCCTGCCCAAATTCACGGCCATGGACGACGACGGCCTGTGGCGCTACATCGAGGACTTCCGGGCCGACGGCATATTCGCCGTCACCGAGCTGATCCGCCGCGGCGCGCCCATCGATAAGCTGTACGCGGTCACGATGATCACCCCGCTGTTCCTGGAATCCATCGCCCGCATCGTCGAAATGGAGGGCATACTGCAGAGCAAGCCCGGCGACGTCCGGGCGCTGCTGGCCGCCAAGCGGATGGGCTTTGCCGACAAGACCGTGGCCGAATTGTGGAACACGGACGAGCTGTCCGTGTGCCGTATGCGCAAGGAGAACGGCATCGTGCCGGGCTTTGCGATGGTGGACACGCTGCACACCGGGGCCTACATCCCCTACCTGTACTCCTCCTACAATCTTGAAAACGCCTCCCGCCGCACCGACCGGAAGAAGATCGTGGTGCTGGGCGCGGGGCCGATACGCATCGGCCAGGGCGTGGAGTTCGACTACTCCACCGTGCACGCGGTACAGACCATCCGCCGCAACGGCTACGAGGCCATCATCATCAACAACAACCCGGAGACCGTGTCCACCGACTACAAGACCAGCGACAAGCTGTACTTCGAGCCGCTGACGCCCGAGGACGTGATGAACGTGATCGACTTCGAG
>JAFYBB010000353.1 GCA_017540445.1 Clostridia bacterium
GCCGACGCCGCGCCGTAGATTTCCTTGTGGGCGATGTCGCCCAGCTTCTGGGCGTGGGAGAAGATCATGTCGGCATGGCTGGGCAGCACGTTTTCAGCATCGATGAGTATGGCAATATTCATGTGTGATCTCAACTTTCCTGTTTATTGGAAGTGGCGGGGGAAGCAGTTCCCCCGCCACTTCGATCTACTTGATAAAGTCCCCGTATATCTCCCGATACCGCGAGGGGGTGCAGTTCTTGGTGTCGCGGAACACGCGGTTGAAGGTGGCGACGCTGCCAAAGCCCGCGCTCATGGCGATCTCCTGTATGGGCTGGCGGGAGTGGATCAGCAGCTCCTCGGCCATGCTGATGCGCTTGTGGCGCAGGTATTCCGAGAAGGACTGGCCCAGCTGCTGCTTGAACACCCGGGAGAAGTAGCAGCGGGAGAAGCCGGTGAACTCGCTGACGTCGCCCAGGGTGATGTCGCGCATGTAGTTCTGGTCGATGTACAGCCGGGCGCTGTCCACGATCTCCGGGTCGATGCGCTGGCTCTTGGCGTCGTAGCGGCGCAGCTCGCGGGTCATGTTGAACTGGCCCAGCCGCGCGTACATCTGCAACAGGTACGAATAGCACAGCGAATTCCACAGGAATTCCCGGCGCTCGTAGCAGCCCACCACCTGCGTCAGCAGCTGGCGGATGGATTCCTGGGATTCCGACTGCCCCGTCAGGTAGATGGGCGATTTCAGCATGCCCTCGACCAGCTGCATGTCGCGCATGTTGAAGATGTTGTCCGGCTCGAACAGCAGCAGGTACCGGGCGCTGCCCTCGTGCATGATCAGGCTGTGCACCCAGTTGGGGGGCACGATCAGCACCTCGTTGGACTGCACGCGATACACGCTGTCCTCGGCCACGGTGTAGATCACCTCGCCCTTCACGGGCATGATGATCTCCACCGCGGAATGACAGTGGCTCTCATACTGCCAGGGGGTTTCGGAATACCAGACGCGAATCGAGGAGTGCTCTATGTACGTCACGTACTCCTGCTTGCCCTTCAGGATGCGGAACCCGTCGGGAAAGCGGCTGCGCGACATGGCCTCCGCGGACGTGTTGTTTTCCATGATCGACCTCCGAATCGTATCAGCCCTTCACGCTGCCCAGCACCATGCCGGTGACGAAGTACTTCTGCAGGAACGGGTAGACCACTAAGATCGGCACGGTGGAGATCACGGTGATGGCGCAGCGGATGGTGACCGGCGTGGTCTTGGTGGTGGCGGAGTTTGCCAGGGCCTCGGCGGTGGCCTTGGCGGCGTTGGCGCTGGCCTGGGTGGTGGCCAGCTTCATCTTCAGCAGGTACTGCAGCGTGTGCAGCTGGGTCTTGCTGGCGCAGTACAGGTGGGTGTCGAACCAGCTGTTCCAGCTGCCCACGGCCACGAACAGGGCCACGGTGGCCAGAACCGGCTTGCACAGCGGGAAGATGATCTGCCAGTAGATGCGGATGTCGCCCGCGCCGTCGATGCGCGCCGACTCCACCAGCGCCTCGGGCAGCCCCGCGATGTAGGTGCGCAGCACGATCATGTTGAAGCACGAGAACATCGTGGGGATGATGTACACCCAGTAGCTCTTCTGCAGGTGCAGCGTCTTGGTGATCAGCAGGTAGTTGGGGATCAGGCCGGCGTTGACGTACATCGTGAGCACCAGCATCGTGGTGATGAGGCCGCGCAGCACGTATTCCTTGCGGGTCAGCGCGTAGGCCAGCATGCCCGTCCAGAACAGATTGAGTATCGTGATGATGACCGTCTTGGAGGCCGAGATCCAGGCGGCGGAGTACACGGCGGGGTCGGACAGTATCGACTGGTAGCTCTGCAGGCTCCACACGCGGGGCCACAGGCCGATGCCGGCCTTCAGCGCGTCGGTGCCGTCGTTGAAGGAATAGGCCACCGTGTTGATGACGGGGTAGACGGTCACGAACATCAGCAGCACCAGTATGATCGTGTTGACGATCGGGAACACCACGTCATAGTGCTTGCGCGGTTTCGGATTCTGATATGCGGCGTTAGTCATTTCTGTGTCCCTCCCTCATCAGACCAGCGTGTCTTCGCCGAGGCGCTTGGAAATGAAGTTGGCGCCGACGAGCAGTATGATGGCGACCACGCTCTTGAACATGCCGGCGGCGGTGGCGACGCCGAAGTCCATTTGCTGAGTGCCGTATTCCAGCACGAACACGTCGATGGTGCGGGAGTACTCGGCGACCAGGCCGTTGCCCAGCAGGTACTGGATCTCAAAGCCGGCCTCCATCAGGTGGCCGATGTTCATGATCAGAAGGATCACGAAGGTGCTCTTGATGCCCGGGAGCGTGACGTGCAGTATGCGCTGCAGGCGGCCCGCGCCGTCGATGGAGGCGGCCTCGTACAGGGCCGGATCGATGCTGGTCATGGCGGAGATGTAAATGATGGTGCCCCAGCCGACTTCCTTCCACACGTTGATGATGCCCACCAGCCACCAGAAGTGCTTGCCCTCGCCCAGCCAGAACACGGGGGTCTTGACGATGCCCAGGCCCAGCAGCAGGTCGTTGATCGGGCCGTTGCTGGCGAAGATGTTCTGCGCCATGGCCACGACGATGACCATCGACAGGAAGTGGGGCAGGTAGGTGACGGTCTGCACCGTGCGCTTGAACAGCTTCTGGCGCACCTCGTTCAAGAGCACCGCCAGCAGGATCGCCGACACCGTGCCGAACACCAGGTTGATCACGCTCATGGCCAGCGTGTTGCGGATGGCCTGGAAGAAGTCCTGACGGCCGAACAGCCATTGGAAGTTTTTCCAGCCGATGAAGGGCGTGATGCCCTTGGCGACGAGCTTGCGGTTGCCGTAGTCCTTGAAGGCGTTGACCCAGCCCCACATGGGCGCGTAGTTGAACAGCAGCACGTACAGGAAGATCGGCACGGACATCAGCGCCAGCTGCCACTGGCTGCACAGCCGCTGCAGAAAGCTCTTTTTCTTCGGGCTGTAGACGTTCCGACTGCCCCGGGTCACATCGGTCATGGTAAGTCCCCCTTTAAGTTGCTTTTGCCGGAGTGTGTTTCCAAGGGGCAGCCCTGCCCCTTGGAAACACACTCTCCGAAAGTTGAAGCCCATCTGGAATAATCAAGGGGAGAGATAAACTCTCCCCTTGAAGACCGGTACGATTACCTGCCGTAGTAGGCGTCGACCAGCTTCAGCACTTCTTCGTGCATGTAGTTGCTGTACACTTCGCAGGAAGGATTGATGGCTTCCACGAAGGCGTCCCACTTGGCGTCGAACTCATCGGGGCTGGCCATGATGACGCCGGGCAGCTGGGTATCCTGGATGTTCAGGAAGTCCTGATAATCCTTGTTGATGGGATCCTTGTTGATCTGCCAGGCCTCGCCGTAGGGCGCCAGCTCGATCGGGGGATTCACGAAGTCCGCGAACTTGCTGTAGCCGTAAGCGCTCAGGAACTCCTTGTCGTAGTCGTTCATCAGGCCGAACACGATCTCGTCCTGGTTGCCGGGCTCCCAGCAGTTGCCGGCCAGGTCGCCTTCCATGATCCAGCCCTGACGCTTCGGGCTGCTCTGGAAGAAGGCCAGGGCCTTGTTGTGGCGCTGCCACTCGACGTCCTGGGTGTTGGCATACTGCTCGGCGGTCATGGTCAGGCGGCCGTTCTCGATGGAGTAATCCTCGCCCTCAACGCCCCAGTTGAACAGCAGCTGCCAGTCATAGTCCATCATGCGCTCCCACATCTTCACGATGCGCTCGGGGCACTTGCAGCTCACGGAGATGCCGAAGCCGCGGTCCAGGTTCGGCAGAGAGCCGTTCAGGTAATGCTCCTCGATCTTCCAGCCCTCGGGCAGCACGTCCTTGACCTCGTTCTCGTCGTAGATCAGGCCCAGAGCCACGTAGGTGTTCTCGAACTTGCCGTCGGTCAGCAGCGCGTTGGTGGCGTTGCCGAAGTCCCAAGCCTGGTCGAACATGCCCAGAACGATGCCGCTGGACAGCTGGGCGATGTACTGGTCATAGCTCATGACGAAGGTGTCGGGCTTGATGATGCCCTTCTGGAACTCCTCGTTCAGCTTCTTGTAGTAGGGCTTGGCATAGGCGCGGTTGATGAAGGTCTCGGTGGGATAGTCGTCCTTGGTGACGTCGATCAGAACCTCGCCGTCGTTCGGGCGGCCCATCAGGTGCTGCACGGGGTTGATCAGGCAGAAGCGGCGCCAGTCCTCGCACAGGATGTCAAAGCCGATGTACTCGGTGCCGTCGGCATTGGTCGGATTCGCCTCCAGGAAGCGCTCGATCAGGTCGAAGTACTCGTCCAGGGTGTGGATCTGGGGATAGCCGCCCCAGGCCAGGACCTGCTTCTGGATGAAGAACGCGGGGCCGCCGACGGACAGAGCGATCTGCTCGCCCTCGCCCAGGCCGTAGTTGGGGATGATGTACATCACGTCTTCGCCGGTGTCCTCATCCTTGGTGATGATGCGGTTCTTCTGGGGCTCGATGTGCGCCCACAGGTTCGGGGTGTCCTCGGGATTGACGTAGTCCAGCAGGTTGATCAGCGCGCCGCTGTCGATCAGCTTCTCAGCGCTGTTGCCGCCGTCGAACAGGTCCGGCAGGTCCTCGAGGTCCTGGGTCATCAGGCCCAGCTTCTCGTCCAGGTCGCCGGCCAGGAACTCGAACTCGAAGGTGACGCCGAACTCATCGGCGATCTTCTTGTAGATCTTATTGTCCTCATAGGGCTGGTCACCGGGATCGCCGCGGAAGACGGTCAGGGTGATGGGCTCCTCGCCCTCCGCCACGGCGAAGGGAACCAGCAGGGAACCCAGCAGGCACAGCATCAGCAGTACGGACAGCAGTTTCCTCATTGTTGAATCCTCCCTTAAAATCTTTTGAGCATCGCGTGCTCTTCAATAGTATTATAACTGCTTCTCAATGATAAAGCAATAATTGAGAGGGCCATATTCCATCAATCATTGCGAAAATGGTCCTCAAATATTGCGATATACTCAATTTGAATCACTACACATTCTTTTCACGGAGGTAATAATACTCCGCGAAAGGCGGCTTTGGTTTACGGTTCTGCCTTATTCGACGGCATTTTCAGCCCCTCCAGGCCCGCGCCGGTTCTCAATTCTTGCAGGTAGGCGGTGGGCAGCATGCCGGTCTCGTGTACAAATGCGCGGCGAAAAGTGCGCATGTTCTCAAAGCCGCAGTTGTAGCACACACTGGTGAGCGTCACGTGGGGGTCGTTCATCAGCGCCTTGGCCCGGTCGATGCGTATGGCGTTGACGAAGCGGCGGAAGTTGACGTTCAGCTGCTGGGAAAACAGGTGCGACAGGTGGGATTCGCTGACCCCCAGGCCGTGGGCGGCGCTGGCGAGGCTGATGCGCTCGAAGGCGTGGTCGTAGACATACTTGACCACGCGATAGGCCGGGCCGCGCTCGCTGTAGGCGTCGGTGGGCACAAAGCGCATGCCGCGCAGCAGGCCCGCCAGCAGCAGGTGCAGGTAGGCCAGCCGGAAGGCGTAGGGCTCCTCGCCGGCGGTCTGCAAAAGCTTTCTGACGGCCGTGCGCACCTCGGTATCCGCCATGTCGACGTGCACAACCGGCTCCGACGGCAGCGCCGAGTGAAAGGTGTTGGCGAATTCCTGGATCATGCTGGCCGGGAAGAAGGCGGAAAAGCCGCTGCTGTTGGGCGACAGCTCGTCGAAGCTGTGGGGCACCAGCGGGAAGATCACGGCGGCGTCCCAGGGCCCCAGGCGATAGGACCTGCCGTCGATCTGCATCCGGCAGCTGCCGGCCTGGACCACGGCCACCTCCACGACCTCGTGCACGTGCAGCGGAAAGGGATAGCGCGTCATGATGCCCACGAACAGACCCTCGCCCCGGTCCTCATAGAACGCCTTCATGCTATGTTTCCCCCTGTTATATAATATGTTGCAAACCGCGATCACCGGACGGTGATCGTGCGCTTCATGCCGTGTACATAGTACTGTATGATCACGTCCCGGGAGACGTCCGCCCGGGCGGTGGTGATCAGCTGCAGGTTCACCTGGCCGCGGCTTCTGGCCGGTATGTCCGAGCCCTCGCCGGTGACGGCGTACACCGCGATGTCGCCCGGCGCGCCCCGCGTGGAGATCAACTATGCCCCGCAGGAATATCTGGACGACCTGGCCGGGATGATCTTCGAGGAACTCTATAAGGGCCGCGCTACCGACAGCTACCGCCGCTATCTCCAGCGCCGCTACGTAACGGTCGCCCTGGATGTCGTGAACAGCGC
>JAFYBB010000354.1 GCA_017540445.1 Clostridia bacterium
CGGATGCGAAATTTGGATTAATTATAACCCCCCGCCCTTGACTTTTAGCACTTTACCGCTATAATAGAATAAATCGTTTTTTCATCACATACATTGGGAGGTCATCGTCATGAAGAGAATCATCGTCACCCTGCTGGCCGTCGCCATGCTGCTGTCCGCCTGCGCCCTTGCCGAGGGCACCTTCCGCGTGGGCATGGAGTGCGACTATCCCCCGTTCAACTGGACCCAGGTGGATGAGAACGAGCACAGCGTGCCCATCGACAGCGGCTTCGGCTTCGCCGGCGGCTACGACGTGGAGATCGCCAAGCGCATCGCCGAGGGCCTGGGCAAGGAGCTCGTGATCGTCAAGCTGCCGTGGGACGGCCTGATCGGCGCGCTGACCACCGACCAGATCGACGCCGTCATCGCGGGCATGTCCCCCACCGAGGAGCGCAAGGTGACCGTGGACTTCACCGACGCCTACTACAACAGCGACCTGGTGGTGGTCGTGCGCAAGGACGGCGCCTACGCCAACGCCGCGTCCCTTTCCGACTTTGCCGGCGCGAAGATCACCGCCCAGCTGAACACCTTCCACGAGACCGTGGTCAGCCAGCTGGAGGGCGTCAATCAGGTCGAGTCGATGGAGACCTTCCCGGCCATGATCACCGCGCTGTCCAGCGGCGTCATCGACGGCTACATCTCCGAGCGTCCCGGCGCGGTTTCCGCCTGCGCCGCCAATGCGGATCTGACCTTCGTGACCCCCGGCTTCGTGGCCAGCGAGGAGGACACCTCCGTGGCCGTGGCCATCAAGAAGGGCCAGCCGGAGCTGATCGAGCAGATCAACGGCATACTGGCCGGCATCGACGCCGACGCGCGCAACCAGCTGATGGACGACGCCGTGCTGAACCAGCCGGTGAGCGCCGAATAACACGAGCGACAATGGCAATTGGGAATTGACGCCGGGCCCGCCCTCTTGGGCGGGTCGGCGTTCAATTCCCAATTGCCATTGAACTGACAGAAAGGGTTTGATTGCATGCCGACCGCGGAATCCGGCTTTTTTGAGTGGGTATTCTTCCTGTTGAAGAAATTCGGGCCCCTGCTGCTGCGGGGCGCGGGGGTCACGCTGCTGATCTCGCTGACGGGTACCATCGCGGGCTTTGTGATCGGCCTGGCGGTGGGCTACGTGCGCGCCAAGCCCCTCCAGAAGGAGAACGGCGCCGGCGGCTACTGGGCCAGGAAGATCGTTCGCGGGGTCCTGGGGGCCTACATCGAGATCTTCCGCTCCACGCCGATGATCGTGCAGGCCATGGTCATCTTCTACGGCATCTCGGCGGTGTTCCACGTCACGCTGCCCTATTTGCTGGCGGGCTTTGTGATCGTGTCCATCAACACCGGCGCGTATCTGGCGGAGATCGTGCGCGGCGGCATACAGAGCGTGGACCCGGGCCAGCAGGAGGCGGCGCTGGCCATCGGCATGACCTACGGCCAGTCGATGCTGCACGTGGTGCTGCCCCAGGCCATCCGCAACATACTGCCGGCCCTGGGCAACGAGTTCGTGGTGAACATCAAGGACACCTCGGTGCTGAACGTCATCTCCGTGACCGAGCTGTTCTTCGTATCAAAATCGGCGGCGGGCACCTACTTCAAGTACTTTGAGGTGTTCTTCATCACCTCGATCATCTACTTCGTGATGACCTTCACCGTCACGCGGATATTGCGCTGGATCGAAAAGAAGATGGACGGCCCGGAGAACTACGTGATGCACGGCAGCCAGACCGTTCCGGACGTGGAGCTGGTCACCAAGGGGGGCGAATGAGCATGCGCGAGACGATCATCGAGGTCAGGCACCTGAGCAAGTTCTTCGGCGATCACGAGGTGCTCCGGGACGTGGACTTCTCCGTGGCCAAGGGCGAGGTCGTGTCCATCATCGGCTCCAGCGGCTCCGGCAAGAGCACGCTGCTGCGGTGCATCAATCTGCTGGAGAAGCCCACCGGCGGTGAGATCCTGTACCACGGCAAAAGCATCCGCGAGCCCGGCTTCAACCTGCAGATGTACCGGGCCCACGTGGGCATGGTGTTCCAGCAGTTCAACCTGTTCGCCAACATGACGGCGCTGGAGAACTGCGTGGTGGGCCAGATGAAGGTGCTGAAGCGCAGCCGCGCCGAGGCCGAGAAGGTGGCCATGGAATACCTGCGCAAGGTGGACATGGACGTGTACGTGAAGGCCAAGCCCCGCCAGCTGTCCGGCGGCCAGAAGCAGCGCGTGGCCATCGCCCGGGCGCTGTCGATGAACCCGGACGTGCTGCTGTTCGACGAGCCCACCAGCGCCCTGGACCCGGAGATGGTGGGCGAGGTGCTGGCCGTCATGAAGGATTTGGCCAAGTCGGGCCTGACGATGCTGGTGGTCACCCACGAGATGGGCTTCGCCCGGGACGTGTGCGACAAGGTGGTGTTCATGGACGGCGGCGTGATCGTCGAAAGCGACGTGCCCGAGGCCATATTCACCCAGCCCAAGCAGCCGCGCACGCGGGAGTTCTTGGCGCGGATACTGCAGACGGAGGAATGACGGCAGATTTGAGATTGCGGATTTGCTGAAATGCGGTATAATAGAACCGTAGAGGCGATCTCCCGATCGCCCGCCGCGCAAAGGAGGCAAAGATCGCATTATGCTGTATTCAATGAATGAAATACGGGAAAAATCCGTGCCGATCGCCCGAAAATACGGCGTCAATCGCCTGGGGTTGTTCGGTTCGTATGCGCGGGGAGAGGCCAGTCCTGCCAGTGATCTGGATTTTCTGATCGACGAAGGCCAAATACAGGGGCTGTTTCAGTACATGGGCTTTGTGCTCGATTTGGAGGACGCCTTCGGCTGTCATGTGGACGTCGTCATGGACGGCATTGAGGACAAGGACTTTCTGAAGCGCATCAAGAAAGATGAGGTCGTGCTGTATGAAACAGAGTGACTGCGTCAGCATCAAAAAGATGATCTTCTATTGCGATCAGATCGACGCACTAATGGATCGGTTTGGCCGCGATCTGGATGCCTTCAGGAGCGATTTTGCCTATCAATACGCGGTCAATATGTGCATACTCCAAATCGGTGAATTGGTCAACCACCTGACGCCGGATGCCCTGGCGGAAAACACTCAGATCCCGTGGCGATTGATTCGCGCCATGCGAAACACGTTCGCCCATGATTATGAGCGAACCAAGCTGAGCATTGTATGGCACACGATGAACGAAGATATCCCCGTATTGCGCCGACAGCTGGTCGCCGTTCTCAGCGCAACGACCCCCGATGATTGATGAAGAAAGAGAAGACAGACATACCAGGGGCCCCTGCCGCACCGGCAGGGGCCCCTGATATGTTCGTTTGCTATTGCTCCATCAGATACGAAAAGATCAGAAACGCGGTCTTCAGGGCGTTGTGGCGGATGCGGCCCTCCTCGTCGATGGAGAAGATGTCGTCCTCGATGACGCGCGCGCCCTGTCTGGCGATGGCCTCGCGGTCCAGCGCCACCAGCGTCTTGTTCTCATGGGTCAGGTAGCGGTCGACCACCTGGGGGTCGATCACGGCGTTGTTGCCCACCACCAGGTCCACCCGGCGGCCCTTCAGGTACCGGTTCAGCACGGCCAGGTGGTCGCTGACGTTGTAGCGGTCGGTCTCGCCGGGCTGGGTCACCAGGTTGGACACGTACATGATCGGGGCGCGGGCGGCGCGGATGGCCTCCACGATCTCCTCCGAGATCAGGTGCGGCAGTATGCTGGTGTACAGGCTGCCGGGGCTGAATATGATCAGGTCGCTCCCGGCGATGCCCTGCTTCACGGCGTCCGCCACGTGGATGTCGTGGTCGTAGGACAGGCTTGAGATGTAGCGCACGTTCTGGCTGACGCTCTCCTCGCCGAAGAACTCCTCGGCGCCGGTGGCGCTCTTGCCCACCAGCTCCACCTTCTCCTCGGTCAGCGGCAGCACGTTGCCGCGGATGTTCAACAGGCCGCACATGTAGCGCGTGGCCTCGGTGAGGCTGCCCTTCAGGTCGATCAGCGCCGTCAGCAGTATGTTGCGCACCGGGTGGTTGTCCAGCGACGAGCCCTCCCGGTGGAAGCGGTAGCGCAGCAGCCTGACCAGATCGTCGTCCACATTGGCCATGCTCAGCAGCACCTTGCCCACGTCGCCCACGGCGGGGATGTCGAACTCCTGCTTTAATACGCCGGTGGAGCTGCCGTTGTCCGACACGGTGATGACGGTGGTCACCTCCACCGGGAACAGCTTCAGCCCCGACAGCAGGCAGGACAGGCCCGTGCCGCCGCCGAATACGATGACCTTCTTCATGCTATTTGACCGCGTGGCCCTTGGCGATGATCACGTCCACGACCTTCTGGGCCAGCTGCAGGCACAGCTCGTCGCTGTCGGCCTCCACCATCACGCGCACCACCGGCTCGGTGCCGGATTCTCGCACCAGTATGCGGCCCGTCTCGCCCAGCTGCTCCGCGACCTCCTTCACGGCGGCCTGCACGTCCGGGTCCGCCTGGGCCTCGGCCTTGTCGTACACCCGCACGTTGATCAGCTCCTGCGGGTACATCCGGAAGCCCTCGCACAGCTCGCTCATCTTCTTCTTGCGCGCCAGCATGCACTCCATCATCTTCAGGCTCGTGAGGATGCCGTCGCCGGTGGTGGCGTACTTCGAGAAGATGATGTGGCCGCTCTGCTCGCCGCCCAGCCGGCAGCCGTGGGTGGTCATGTACTCGTAGACGTACTTGTCGCCCACCTTGGTCTTGACCACGTCGATGCCCCGCTCGTTCAGCGCCTTGAACAGGCCGAAGTTGCTCATCACCGTGGCGACGATCGGCTTGCCCTGCAGCTTGCCCCGATCCTGCATGTAGCAGGCGTAGGCGTACATGATGTGGTCGCCCGTCAGCACGTCGCCCTTCTCGTCCACGCACAGGCAGCGGTCGGCGTCGCCGTCGTAGGCGAAGCCCACGTCCAGCTGGTTGTCCAGCACGAACTGCTGCAGCGCCTCGATGTGGGTGGAGCCCACGCCGTTGTTGATGTTCAGGCCGTTGGGCTCCGCGCCCATCACGTAGGTCCGGGCGCCCAGCGCCTCGAACACGGCCTTGGCGATGTTCCAGGACGCGCCGTTGGCGCAGTCCAGGCCGATCCGCAGCCCGCGGAAGCTGTACAGCCCGTGGCTGATCAGGTAGCCCACGTAGCGGTTGCGGCCACTGACGTAGTCCACCGTGCAGCCGATGTGCTCCTTCGTGGCGAAGGGCAGCTCCTTCACCGCCTGGCCGAACACGTTCAGCTTGCCGTCCAGGTAGTCCTCGATCAGGCCGATGGTGTCCTCGCCCATCTTCTCGCCGTTGCCGTCCAGGAGCTTGATGCCGTTGTCGTAGAACGGGTTGTGGGAGGCCGAGATCATGATGCCGCAGTCGAACTCGTCCGCGTGGGTGACCCAGGCCACGCTGGGCGTGGTGGTCACGTGCAGCATGTAGGCGTCCGCGCCGCTGGCCGTCAGGCCCGCGATCAGCGCGTACTCGAACATGTAGGAGGAGCGGCGGGTGTCCTTGCCGATGACGATCTTCGCGTTCTCGCGGTTGCCGGCAAAGCGCCGCTGCTGGGTGTAGTACCAGCCCAGAAAGCGCCCCACCTGATAGGCGTGGTCCGCCGTCAGATTTACATTGGCTTCGCCCCGGAAGCCGTCGGTGCCGAAGTATTTGCCCATGGATTATAACCTCTCTGCCTTTTCAATGTCCAGGAAGTACTTGTACGAATCCACCGTCAGCTCGCCGCAGGCGGCCTCGTCGCAGGCGATGATGGCGTTGGGGTGCAGCTGCAGCGCGCTGCAGGTCCACTTCTGGCTGACGCCGCCCTCCACGGTGGCCGCCAGCGCCCGGGCCTTGTTGTGGCCGTTGATCAGCACCAGCACCTCCCTGGAATCGGTGACCGTGCCGATGCCCACCGACAGCGCCTTCGCCGGCACCGCCTCGGGGTCGTTCCCGAAGAAGCGGGAGTTCACGATGCGGGTGTCCGTGGTCAGCGCGCGCACGCCGGTGCGGCTGGTCAGCGACGTGAAGGGCTCGTTGAAGGCCAGGTGGCCGTCCACGCCGATGCCGCCCATGAACAGGTCGATGCCGCCGCAGGCCGCGATCTTTGCCTCATAGGCCGCGCACTCGGCCTCCGGGTCCTCGGCCATGCCGTTGAGGATATTGATGTTCTCCGGCTTCATGTCCACCAGGTGGTCGAAGAAGTTGTCGTGCATGAAGTACCAGTAGCTCTGGTCGTGCTCGTGGGGCAGGCCCAGGTACTCGTCCATGTTGAAGGTGATCACGTTGGCAAACGAGACCTCGCCGGCCTTGTTCATGCGCACCAGCTCCCGGTACACGCCGATGGGCGAGGAGCCGGTGGGCAGGCCCAGCACGAAGGGCCGGTTTTCCCTGTGGGCGTTGATGCGTTCCGCGATGTGCTTCGCGGCCCAGGCGCACATGTTCTGATAGTTCTCCTGAATGACGACGCGCATGGCTTGTTCTCTCCTTTACTGCTTCGCGGCGATCCTGCCGCTGTTCTTGTATATGCTGTTCTCCGGCACCACGCCCCGCACGCAGGACGTGGGATAGATGTTGCTGTGCCGGCCCACCACGGTGCCCGGGTTCAGCACGCAGTTGCAGCCGCACTCCACGTAGTCGCCCAGCATCGCGCCGAACTTCTTGAGCCCGGTCTCGATGCCGCCCTCGGGGGCGTGCACGACGACCAGCTGCTTGTCCGAGCGCACGTTGCTGGTGATGGACCCCGCGCCCATGTGGGAGCGGTAGCCGAGGATCGAATCCCCGACGTAGTTGTAGTGGGGCGTCTGCACGTTGTCGAACAGGATCACGTTCTTCAGCTCGCAGGAATTGCCCACCACGCAGTTCGCGCCCACCAGCGCCGAGCCGCGGATGAAGGCGCAGTGCCGCACCTCGGTTTCGGGCCCGATGATGCAGGGCGCGCCCAGGTACGCCGACGGGAAGACCTTCGCCGTCCGGTGCACCCACACGTGCTCGGAGACTTCCTCGTAGTCCTCCCCCAGCGCGGGGCCCAGGGCCAGGATCAGGTCCTTGATGCCCTTCAGCGCCTCCCAGGGATACGTGAAGCCGGACAGGTAGTCCTTCGCCAGGGTGTGCTCCAGGTCGTAGAGATCGGAGATGGTGTACATCGCATATGCCTCCTTCGACGGCCCGGGGAACGGAAGCGCCACCGCCCGCGAGGCGGTGGCGCTTCTGTTCCCCACGGCTATGGTGGTATTTTACCATCGTGCCGGGGCCATTGCAATAACCGGCGTTTTCTTTTATATGCTTTTAACGCGCACGACAAAAAACCGCACTACAGTATCTTCCCCAGGAACTCCTTCAGCCGGGCGTTTTCGGGGTGCTCGAACATCTTCTCGGGGGTGCCCTGCTCGATGATGCGGCCGCCGTCCATGAAGATCACGCGGTCGCCCACCTCGCGGGCGAAGCCCATCTCGTGGGTGACCACCACCATGGTCATGCCCTCGCGGGCCAGCTGCTTCATCACGTCCAGCACCTCGCCCACCATCTCCGGGTCCAGGGCGGAGGTGGGCTCGTCGAACAGCATCACGTCCGGCTCCATGCACAGGGCCCGCACGATGGCGATGCGCTGCTTCTGACCGCCGGAGA
>JAFYBB010000355.1 GCA_017540445.1 Clostridia bacterium
CCCGCTGGAGCTGAAGGGCGTGGACGGCACGCCTTACGCTGAGTTCGTGATGGGCTGCCATTTTTGGGAAACCGACGCAGGCGAGACGCCGGACGGCGAATATGTGGCTCTGAACTTCCCGGATGACGGCGTGCGTCTCGATTTCTTCTTCGCGCCGGGCGGGTATGTGCGCTATGTGTCCGGTGACTACGAGGCGTTGTACCAGGCGTCGTGGGAGGACGACAATGCCACCTGCGCAGAGGCAATGCAGGGCTGGTACTATGCCGTGGCCGAGCTGGCAGGCGTAAAGCCCCCGGACTTGAGTCTTGAACCCTTCTGCGGCCGGTGGTATGATAAGATTGCCGGGCGCGGCGAGATCAACATCGCCCGAAGCGTGGCTCCCGGCAAGGTGAACGTCGCGGTCAGATGGCCGGAGAGCGCAGCTGTCGTGGACACCTGGGAGATGACGGCCAGGCTGGAGGACGGCAGGCTCGTTTATGAGAACGCCCAATGGGAGAAGAACGAGTACGATGAAGACGGCGGAGAATACTACCTCGACGGCAGCTGGGAGGAGAGCGGATACTTTATGCTCAGCGACGCCGGAGAGCTCATCTGGCACGATGACAACGCCGATCACGGCGGCGACAGCACATTTATTAAATAAGGAAGGACACACAATGGGAATCAAAGACGATTTGAAAAAAGCCGCTTATTCAGCGGTGCCAAGGAAGATCGAAATGAGCCGCAGCATGACGATTGAGGAGCTTTATTCGCTGCTGGAGCAGCATAAGGATGAATTTCCCGTGCCCTTTAAGCTGTCCAGCTTTCTCGGCAAGCGGATCGTCTTCAAGCGGGAGCCAAGGCTGGAAATGCAGCTTCTGGTGACGGTGAAAAACAACGTCATCACGGTAAGGCCGAACCTTCAGGAGGGCACCATCGAGAGCGGCGGCTTCAGCGTAAGGACAGCCGATCTCAAAAACGGCTTTGGGCTGAAGACGGAGCTGAATCGGGACGACTATGTAAACGACGTCGTCGCAAAGATCACGCGGATCGTAAATGGCTGAAAAAATCAGGGAATCTGGAGGAAGCAACATGGTGCAAACACTGAAAAAACTGTTAAGCCTTGTCCTGGTCGCCGCGCTGTTTGTCAGCGTGGTTCCGACGCAGGCATTTGCAGTGGAGGAGACAGAGGTTTATCTCCCTGAGATCGAGATCGGGAATGATATTCTGGACTATGACGTCTTCTACCTTGCCACAGCTGCGGCCAGCGTGGAGGAAAGCGGAAATCACGCTTACCTGCTGCGCGTCGGCCGGGGCGGGTCGGCGGATTCGGAATCCACAGCCCTCATCAAAATCGCGGACATGACCGCGAAGTACGGCGAGGATTATGTCGTCCGCGTCCGGGATGAGCGGACGAAGGTGGATAACCCGAAGGACAACTTCTCCCTGATGGAGATGATGGAAGGCACCGACTTCGAGCAGGGAGAGCTTGGCACCGAGGACGAGCTTGCCGGGATGCTGGAAAACGATCCGGAGGCTCGTGAAGCGTATACCGAGGGAATGAACACCGCTCTGGAGTTTCTGGAGGAAGCCAGCGGCTTCGACGACAAATACGGCGATGAGAATCCCTATGCCGAAGCTGTGGAAGAAATCTATGGCGGCGCGGAATGGGACGCCGGGGCAATCCCTGCAAACGGCGACGGCGAAACGCTCACCATCGGCGGGAGTGCAGACGCCGATTCCGATCCCCTGCGGCAGGCGGTGGATTTCTTCACCGGCCAGAACGCTACCCCACAGCGTCTGACCGCCGAGGGCGATATGTTCCAGGATCTGCAGGCCATCGCCAACGTGATGACCAACGTAGTGGTTGGTGCCAGCGTGGAGCTGACCTTCGCCCCCGGCGAGACGGAAAAGTATCTGGAAATCGTGCCCAGGGACAACAGGACCGGCGACGGCGACCGGATGTTCTACATCATCCTCGGCGCGCCCGGCGGCACGACCACCAACTCCGCAGCCTCCTCCTGCGCCTTCACCATCGTGGACGACGAGGAGCAGGAGCCGGCTGTGGTCAGCTTCTCCGACGCGGTTTACCATGCGGGCAGTGAGAGCGTCACCGTCACGGTGGAGCGGTCTGGCGCCATGAATACCGTGATCAGCACGAAGATCGTCACCACCGGGGAGGGCACGGCCCGGTCCGGGCGGGACTATTCCGAGGTGGACGCCGAGCTGGTGTTCCCCTTCGGTGTGGATCATCTGTCTCTGGACATCCCCGTGCGCACGGAATATCTCACCGGCGAGGGCAGCTTCGAACTGGCGCTGGAGCCCGAGGCGGGCTGCTCGGCGGGTGAAAACGATACCGCTACCGTCTATCTGGGTGGCAGTTATACGGGTAAGGTGTCCCTTTACGCGGCGCAGAAGACCCGGATGCTGAGCGCGTCGGACGGTGCGGCCCTGATGGCGGCGAGCAGCGGTAACGGCAGCGGCGATACTGCCCAGGACGTCAATACCCTGCAAAACGTCAAAACGCTGGACGACGGTATGGGCATTAATTCCTGGAAAGACTGGGCTTCTTATGGGGATCCTTATAATTTCAGAGGCAACAACCGATGGAGAGACGACTGGAACGGCTATCTGCTGGAGTGGATCAATGGCGCCGATCGGGAAGGTACTGTGGCAGTTTCCTGGCGGCACTGGGACAGCGGCTACTACTGGACCTCCGGCTTCCAGGTAGACTGGCAGCACGGCGGCGGCCACAGCGGCGACACAGCGTGGCTCATGGCTGAAGTCGCCGGCATTGATCCCCCCTACTGGCAAGACCTGGGACAGCATCAGGCAAAGGGAAATTGGGACTGGTACAGCTTCGCATCCAGCGCGCGCTTTGGCCGCACGACTGCAAATATCTACCCAAATCAGGCGCAGTTCGAAAACTGGAAGGGAGAAGCGCCTTATCGTATTGCCATCTACAACAAGGGCTCCTGCGACGATTGCGACCCCGTTTGCATCTATGACATCAAGGCCATCCTGCGGCCTTTCCAGATCAATCTGATGGAGACGGACAGCCTGCTTTACCTGAAAGCGGACGGTTCTCGGGAGAAGATCACCGACGCCTCCACTACGGCCGCCTCCATCGTGGGGGGCGGTTCCCTCCCGGTTTTCTACGCGGGCGACGAATTCACCGTCTACACTCCGACATACTCCAACGTAGACGTTTACGGCTACATGAAGGACATCAACTGGGTGGACAGCAGCGGCAATAAGCTCCTGACGCTCGCTTCGGTCACCGATCAAACGGCAGGCGCCATCAAAGTTACGCTTTCCAAGGATGTCATCAACAGCATGGGCAACACCGATACGGAGCAATTCAAAGCGATGCTCAATCAGGTTCCCTATGAGAAGGACACGGACGGCCATATGAATTACGGCTACGCCAACTATGCTCTGATGAACATTCGGGCGGAGCTCGGCTATATCGACTCCAGCGTTACCCTCCGCAATCCCTATGATTTCCCCGTCACCATGACCATCAGCGGCTCGCAGTACGAGCTGGCGGCCAAGGAGACCCGGCAGATCAAGGCCCCCGACGGGCAGGAATTCCACCTGGGCGACACCCTGGCCGTAACGAAGATCGACCTGGGCGCAGCCAGCAGCGGACACTACACACCCATCGGTATCAGCTACTCGGCGCTCGACAAAAAAGGCAATTTGGTCAAGGGCACCATCAATTTCTCCGGCAGTAATGCGGTCAACTTCGCCGGTTTCGACGGCGACGGCCGCCTGTGCACGAAGGAGATCATCGTAGAACCGAACCTTCAGGATGATGATAACCAGATCGTCGTACGCATTAAGACCGATGAGCTGGCCAAGTTTGACACCGCTATCGAGTATGACGAGAACGGCAAGCTCACGCACCACGCCGGCCTGCTGGCGCAGAAAGGCACAGTGGACGGCGAGTACACCTACTTTACCTATGCTGATGCCAGCAAGACCATGAACGGCAAGCTCTACCCGATCACCGTCACGCCCCTGAGCGAGGATACGGTGGCGACCTGGTACGACGGCGTTGCCCTGCGCACCTACGTAGGAAACACCCTTTATTTCACTGCGGGCAGCAGCGCTTCCCGCAATATCATTACGCTCTCCGCAGCGCCTGCCGCAGGCAGCGTGACCCTGGAGGGCACCTTAAAATACTCCAACTACAACATGCGCTCCAAGTTCTCCGGAAACGCATCCAACGTACCCGCTGCCGGTGCGACTCTGTCCGCAGGCTCTGCCGGCGGCGTGGCGAACAGCGAGGGCTTTATTACCGCCGGTCCCATATCCATCACAGGTCAGGCAGATCAGTACCTGCGCTACATCGTGTCCGTCAATGGCGTGGACGTGGTGAAGGAACTGCTGCTGCCGGAGACTCTGGATGACGCAGACCAGGCCGAGCCCGCGATCCTGTGCGATTTCAACAGCGACCTTGCGATGGATGCCTATATGGGCGGTCATGGGAAAGGCAGCCTGGACATTAGCGGTGAAAAGGACGGGGAAGGCAACGATTATTACAGCTTTACCGCCACCGGCTTCTCTCCCCGTGTTTCTCTGGATAACGTGTCTGCAAACCGGCTCAGTGAGATCCAATGGGTAAAGATGCGGGTGCGGAACGTTACCGGCGTAAGCCAGGTAAGATTCCTGTTTGGCTTTTCGGACAACAACACTGCCAGCAGCGCCTCAGATGCTTATCTGACCCTGGAACAGGATACGGAGTGGCATGAATACCTCTTCAACTACAGAACATTGAACGCCAATACCGGACACGGAAATCCGGGCTGGAGCACTGTGTCTCCGAAATGGATGAGGCTGGAACCCATGCTGGCAAGCGAAGTAAAGCCCGGCGACCAGATCCAGATCGACTATATCGCCTTCTTCCCGGATGAGGCCAGCGCAAATTCCTACGTGAATAAGGCCAAGTCCGACGGGAAGATCGACATCTCTTCCAACTTCCAGGACGGCATCAACCCGGCCGCTTCGGAGATCTTCCAGGATATTTCGATCACCGGCACGATGAGCGGCGGGTATCAGATCAACAACAATACGTTCATCCCCTCTGTGACGGGTCAGTCTGCGACCATGACGGTCACGGTCAAACCCAAGCGCTACGACTATACCACCACGGGCAAAGATGGACAGACGATAGACGACTACCTGATCGAAGCACCGCTTGCGATGCAGTTCGTGGTCTACGATCAGAACGACGTATACAAGGGCATCTATGAAGTGGTGAACAGTCCCCAGATCTCGATGGACGATAAAGGGAACACCACTTACTCCTTCCAGAGCCGCATGGACTTCGCGGAACCGATAGAGTGTATGGAACTGACGGATGAAGACGGCAATCCCATTCTGGATGAGAACGGAGAACCGATCTATGTCGCAATCGACGGAGACGGAAAGCCGCAGAAGGATGAGAACGGCGACTATGTGATCGTTCATCCGGGCGTGGGACTGATCCCCGACGCAGGCGACAAGCTTTACCTGCGCCTTACCACCAACCGTCTGGCCCAGACCAGCGATCTGGCAAATCCGGACGGCGTGCCGACCTACAAGGAGTATGTCTACTCCGACGTGTTTACCGGCATGAGCTTTGTCCAGCCCACCACCAAGGAGGTGCCGCTGCAGATGAACCTGGATATGCCGATCGACATCGAATACGGCGACCTGCCCTTCGTCGGCAGCACCGGCATGAATCTCTCATTCCCGTTCGTGACGCTGGGCATTATGAGGATTTACCACGGCTACCGCATTTACTTTGGCGTCTCGCCGGTTCAGATCATGGATACCATCAAAGGGACGCATCTGTCCTCCATGTCTGACGCGGGGGGCGACTATTGGAAAAGTGCGTTCTCCCTGGGCAGTCCCATCGAGTCCATCAAGGACGACCTTTCCACGATCTCAAACGTGGTAGATATGTATAAGGAAGCCGCGTTGGACGCCAAGGCGCAGGGAGAATCTTTCAGCGCCATGAGTTTGGGCAGCCCTACCTGGAAGTTTGACCTCTCGATCGGTATGTATTTCGACTTTGTGGCCGCCAACGTTACACAGGACGGCTACACCGAAAAGGAAATGATTTTCTCCGGCATGGGCGGCTATGTCAGCGTCAGTCTGGGCTTTCGCATGGCATGGTACGTCATACTGCCGGTCGTGTTCGTGCCTGGCTATCTTGGCATCGAGATAAACGGCACGATCATGGGTTTCCTCGGCGCGAATTTCAACAAGGACGTCCAGATCACCTATGATTCCATGCACGGCAATACCGGTGTAAAGGCTGGTATTACGGAACTGGAGGGCGCGATCCGCGGTTCAGCCTCTGTGCAGGTCAGCCTGGGCGTCGGTCTCTGCGGTACGTTTGGGTTCCGTTTTGCCGGCAACGTGGATATGCTCGCGAACTGGGAACCCAACGATCCGCATGGGGACTGGGGATTCTACGTGACGTTGTCCCTCGGAGGCTACATCGACCTACTCCTGTTCTCCATCCCCCTGATGTTCGAAGTGGGAGGCTGGCCTTACGGCTCCTTTGAATATTACGCCAACAATACCGATTCCGAAACGGCTCATCCAAATTCGCTCCAAACTGCGTCCCTGCAATCTGCTTCGTCGGCGTCGCCAAATGACGGTACGCTGAAGCTCCGGGAAGGCAACGGCGAGGATTCCATCTGGCTGGGCAATCAGATGATGGTCCAGGGCGCGTTCAGGCCCAATAAGGACAAACAGCAGATCCTCGCGGTAAATGCATATGAACACGGCGATCCCCAGCTCATCACCCTCGCGGACGGCAAAACGCTTGCGCTGGCCTTTATTGACAGTGATTACAGCAAGGGCATGACCCAGCGCACGACTCTGAAGCTCTCCATCTACGACGCCGATATGGGTCTTTGGAGCGAGCCCGTTCCCGTGGCAGGCGACAACACCGCCGATTTCCAGCCCTCCATCGGCCAGATGAAGGACGGCAGACTGCTGGTGGCCTGGGTGTCCACCTCCGACGATACGATTACGGACGTCAGCACAGACGAGCAGGCCATGAAATACCTGGAGAGCATGGACGTCTACACCGCTTTTGTGGAGCTTGACGAAAACAAGCAGATCAGGACGAAGAACGATCCGGTCTACGGCGTCAGCGCCGATACCGAAGTCACCCGCATTACCACTGATCGGATCGGGGACTACTACGACGCAAATCCCACCGTGGTCTGCGATATGGAGACCGGCGACGCTATCGTGTACTACATCAAGAGCGAACGCGCCTACTCACTGGAGCACAAGGACGGCGAGGACGTCGGCGAGTATCTCAACCCCTATACCAACGACAGTGTGGTCTGCTACATGATCTACAGCGCGCAGGGCGTCGAGGTGACCAAGGCGAAGCCGACCGAATTCGGAGCCGAGCCGGAAACCGAGACGGTAACTGAACACTGGCTGTTCGACTACTACTATCCCGGCGAGAGGGACCACAACACCGACGGTATGACGGATGAGGAAGCCGAAGATGCGTATTCGCTTCTGATCAGCATTATGGGCGGCCAGCGGTTCCTGGACGGACCGGTCAACAACGAAAATGAGCGCTACGCCATCCCGGATTTCACCGCCATCGGCTATGACGGCATGTCGATCTGCGCCTATACTATCGACTCCGACGGCAAAAGCGACACCGACGCCGACAAAGAACTCTATCTTCAGGTCTATGACTTCCGGAACCACAGAACAAAGTATCAGACCATCCTGACAGATGACGGCGTGGCCGACACGCTGCCCCAGCTCTTCCGCTCCCGGGTAAATACAGGCTCCGGCTCGGAAGCCCATACCAAACTGTTCTGGTATCGGGATGGCAAGCATGTCGTTTATATCGACGTGACGGAGCTGCTTGACAAAGGTCTCAACGCCGACGGTACTCTGAAACAAAAGGCTGACGGCACAACTGAATACACCTATACGGATGAGCAGGGAATGCTGCATACCGTGCCCGACACCAGGGACTATATCTATACCGACGCCGACGGAAGGACCCACAGCAGATTTACCGATCCTCAGGTCGTGTACTTCTATGCCGACGACAGTCACGCGGCCCTCCAGTCCGCCGATTTCCAGGCTGTCGAGGACGACAGGGGCAACCTTTACATCCTCTGGACCGAGGGTGTGACGAAAGAGGATGGCAGCCCCGCCAGAGAAATCTTCGGCACGGGACTGGTTTCTTATGAGAGCAGCTATACCGATGAAAACGGCAACACCGTGACCGAAAGCATCAGCTCCGGCTGGTCCAAGCCCTATCAGATCACGGACGACGGCTTCCACAACGATGAGCTGGCCGTGGCCATGTCCGGCGAGAATCTGATCACGGTTCACAACCGCTATAGCCAGACGCTGAATATCCCGGATACGGATACCTCCACGCAGGGCGATAAGAACACCTATTCCGGAGAGACCGACGCATCGCCGCTGATCATCAGCGATATGGCGCTGGTGGCCGAAACCATGGAGCCCTGCGGCAGCGTGGAGACCGAGAGCATTCGCCTCTACGGCGCCGACGGCGCAGCCGTCACCCTTCCCAAGGGCGGCGACGCCCTGACCATCGAGGTCGAGGTCTCCAACAACGGCATGAATACGGCGCAGGGCTACAAGCTGAGCCTCTACGCGGGAGATACGCCGGTCGGCGAGATCGTGAGTACCGACGCCCTTGTGCCAAACAGAAGCAGAATCCACGCTTTCCAGTATACCCTGCCCGCCGATGTGGAAGGGCTGACATTCAAGGCGGTCGCCCAGGAGATGCGGGACGCCGAATACGAAATCTACTACAGAGATACCGACACCTACATCGCCGATCCGCTGGAGGCCAGAGCAGCCTACGAGATCTCCGGCGTCGAGACCTATCAGAGCGCTGACGGCTTCCACGCCAGATTCACTGTGACCAACACGGGCAACGCCCCGTCCTCTGCGGAGGATACCCTGAATGTGAAGCTGCGCGGCCCGGCCAATCTGGGAGATCTGTATACCGACGCGCTGTACAGCGGCGGGATCAGCCTTGCAGTGGGCGAGAGCAAGGATTTCGACGTGCCGGTCGCCATTCTTCCCGAAATGATGGAGGACTTCGGCTTTGTCACTGCGCTGATCACGGTGCAGAAGGAGGTCGTGGAACAGACCGTCGGCAATACTGAGCTCAAGGGCCTCCGTTATCTGAGCAACTTGGTCTATGCGGACTTCGACCTTGTCGTCCCGATGAATATGGAGCTACAGGACGTGAACGTTGCGGTTGATAGCAGCGCCGAGATCGCCTTTACCATGCGCCTGGGCGACAGATTCGGAAGCAGCAATGATTCCGTGACCTACGCCATGGACGATCTGACCATTGCCAAGGTGGAAAACGGAAAGGTCGTCGGCGTCAACGGCGGCGAGACCACCCTGTACGCCACCCACACAGCAACAGGCGCGACCGTGTCCGCCACCGTCACCGTGACCGGCGAGCGGGAGAAGCCCGATCTGGAGATCTCGCCCACCGCCATGAGCCTGAAAGCAGGCGACACCGATGTGATTTCCTGCAGCACCCCGCATGAAGGCGACCTGACCTTCACCAGCAGCGATCCCCGCGTCGTCATCGTGGATGAGAACGGCAAGGTAACGGCTGTCGGCGCAGGTACTGCGACCATAACCGTCACGCTGACGGATGCGGCCGGGAACACTTACACCAAGACCATGACCGTCACGGTCAGCGCGCCCGTTATGCCCGTGATCCCCACCCCTGTGGTCCCCTCCCCCGCTGATCCCTCGCCTGCCGCGCCTGACCCCGGAGAGGCGGAACCCTGCGACGGTGGAGACGGTTGCCTGCTGAGCGCGTTTGACGATCTGGATCCAACCGCGTGGTATCACGACGGGGTACATTGGGCGCTGGAGAACGGGATCATGAACGGCTATGGCGACGGGCGCTTCGGCCCGAACGACACCACCACCCGCGCCATGATCGTCACCATGCTGTACCGTCTGGAGGGTTCTCCCATGATCCGCTCCGGCATGCCCTTCAACGACGTGACGGAAAAAGACTGGTATGCGATGGCGGTGTCTTGGGCGGAATCGAAGGGCATCGTGACCGGCTACGGCGACGGGAAGTTCGGCCCGAACGACGTTCTCACCCGCGAGCAGTTCGCAACCATCCTTTACCGTTACGCCAAAATGAAGGGGCTGGGCTTCACCGGAACGTGGGCCTTCCAACTGAGCTTTGACGACGCCTCCGAGGTCTCCGATTGGGCCTATGAAGCAATTTGCTGGATGACGATGCAGGGCATCATCAACGGCGTAGGCGATAACAAGCTCTCCCCGAAGGGAAGCGCCACCCGCGCCCAGGTCGCAACCATGCTCATGCGCTACGAAGCCATCGAGCAGTAAGCGGCAAGAAATCCTCCCGCCTTGCGGGGCGGGAGGAACAATCATCACTTCAATAATCTGCGGTTTTTTACTACGAGGACAAGGAGCAACTACCATGAAAAAGAAGGACAAGAAGACCCTTGAGGCGCTGAAGATGGCGAAGCAGGCCGTCGATCTGGCAAACAACGCGCTCATGTCCGCCATCCAGGAGCTGAACGACGATGAGCTCGATAATGTCGCCGGCGGCGGGAAATTTGACGACGTGCCCCCGTAACCGAGAATCCCTACGACCCCGATGACGGGCCAAGATATTGGTTGA
>JAFYBB010000356.1 GCA_017540445.1 Clostridia bacterium
GTCCTGTTGACAACTTTTCTTGTCAACAGGACCGTCCCGGTGACAACGTCCCGGTGAAAAGTTTTTCCCTGTTGCAACGGGGGACTGCTTGCGGTGGTGGGGGACCTGAAACGTATCGCTGTGCGCTGCGATTCGTATGGGGTGCCCAAAGTTGTCACGGGGACGGTCCTGTTGACAACTTTTTCTGTCAACAGGACCGTCCCGGTGACAGGTTCCTCCCTGGATGACAGTGGAGACGGTTCTCATTGTCACCTTATAAACAAAAAGATGACAGCGAGAACCGTCCCCACTGTCATCTACGCTCAAAGGCTCCTCACTGAATGAGGCAAGGAACCTGTCCCCGGTGACTCAGGCTATTCCTGTACCCTGTACCCTGTACCCTGTTCCCCACTCTCCAAACTCCTCTGGACTTCCTGCCCACAATGTGGTATCATGACAGTGTAAAACCGATCAAAGAGGGTCCATGTCATGAAATACACCTATCCCCCGGAGGAATACATGCGGCAGCTGCGCGCCTACAATGCGCTGGAGGCCATGCGGTTATCCCCTGAGGACAGCCGGGAATATGTGATCGCGAAGTTAGAGGAGCGCAGCGCGAAGAAGCGGGCGATCGCCGGCGTCGCCAACACGATGATCCGGGAGTACGTCGAGACCTTTGAAAGCGCGCCGGACAACCTGACGCCGGAGGACGCCGGCGCGCTGATGGCATTTTTGGAGATGCTGATCCCGGACGGCGTCGTGAAGGACCTGGTCACCGATTACGGCATCGCCCTGCGCATCGCGCGGATACTGGCCGCATATTACCGGCGCCAGGAGGACTGGAACCGCTACGCCATCGCCCTGAACCGCTGCTTCTTAGGGTATCAGCTGCTCGTCAACGCGCACTCCTGCGCGCTGCAGGATTCGCCCTATGTGGAGGAGAGCATCGCGCTGGCCCATTGGCTCGACGCGGACGGCTTTGACGCGCGCAGCAGGAGCAAGGCGCTGCTGTCGCTTACCTACGCGCCGTACATGGGCGACGATCGGTTCCCGACCGAGCGCTTCCGGACCATCAACGACATACTGCTCTCCCACATGCAACAGCCGCCGACGGCGTTTGAGGAGGCCGTGCTGGGCTCCCTGTACTGCAACATACTCGATCACTTCCAGCAGCACTGCATCTACGCCCACGACCATGACGCCCAAGTCGACCTGGCCGGCGCGCGGCCCTTTCTGGAGGGGCTCATCGCCTGGCTTCAGGAGCGCCAGGCGCAGGAGCGCACCTTCGGGCTGGACCCCAACATCATACGCGCCCATCTGATCATTTCCGATTTCTTCCTCGGGAACATACCGGCCCAGGCGCTGCTGGACGGGCTCACGGCCATGCAGCGCACCGCGGCGGGCAGCGCGGACCCCTGGCAGCAGGTGTTCGGGCTGGCGCTGCTGAACTACTACTATCTGATCATCCTCAACAAGTTCAGCGCGCTGCCGAAGGCGCAGATCGACCGCCTGAGCCGGGAGCGCATCCGGGAGGTCATGCCGAAGCTCAAAAGCGTGTCCCACATCGTCAACAACGTGTATTTCAACCGCTACATCTTCCAGTTCCTGAACGCCGCTTCCCTGACGGGCTCGTTCGACGATTGCGCGGAGGTCATACTGGATACGACGGTGTACGCCGACAAGCCGCTATACATCCACACCGTCATGGTGCGCCAGATCAGCCGGGCCATATTCGACACGATGATCGAGCAGATGCCGGAGGCCTTCGACGGCGTGGCGGGGCGCGATGCGGCCTACATCCGCGCGCACCCGGCCGAGATGCGGCAGCTCCTCTCCGACTGCTGCATGTTCCACGACATCGGCAAGTTCTTCATACTGGACATCGTGGAAAACTCCATGCGCCGCCTGACGAAGGAGGAGTTCCGGCTGATCCGGGACCATCCGGGCAACTTTGAGAACATCTACCGGGCGAGCGGCGTGCAGGACGAGCGGGTGCGCTGCATCCGCGACTGCGCGCTGGCCCATCACGTGTGGCACGACGGCACGCGCGGCTACCCCGACGTGCCCCGGACGAAGAACCGTCCGTTCGTGGACATACTCGCCATCGCCGACGGCATCGACGCCGCCACGGACTTCCTCGGCCGGCCCTACAAGCCGGGCAAGACCTTGGAGCAGCTCATCGGCGAATTCCGGGCCGGCGCGGGAACCCAGTACGGGCCGGAGGCGGTATCCGCGCTCAGCGACCCGGTGCTGCAGGAAAGGCTGAGATACCTGATCGGCGACGGGCGCAGGGAGATCAACTATCAGATCTACGCGTTCAACGAGATCCGGGAGGATCCTTGAGGGCCCACCCGAGGCGCCGGGCGCCGCGGGCGTTGTAAAAACCGGCGGCGCGTGATACAATAGAACGACCAAGCAACCAGAAGGAGTCAGCGATATGATTTTAAAATCCATTGCCGAACAGGCATTGCATGAGGCGCTGAGGACCGGCGGGGACTTCGCGGAGCTGTTCTGCGAGGACCGCCGCAGCGGCGCGATGGGGCTGGTGGACGGCCACGTGGAGAACGCCTCCACCGTGCGCCGCCACGGCGCGGGCATCCGCGTGTACAACGGCCTGAACAGCGTGTATGTGCACACCAACGACACGAGCCTCTCCGGGCTGCTGTCCGCCGCCCGCAAGGCCGCGGACGCCGTGTCCGGCTCCGCCGCGGTGGGGGACGTGCGCCTGGTGCCGTCCATACCGGCGAACGCGCACCCGATCCGGGCCCTGACCATGGACGTGGCGGGCAGCCGCAAGGCGAAGCTGCTGCGGGACATGGACCTGGCGGCCCGGGCCGTGTCGCCGGAGATAGCCCAGGTGCGCGCGAACCTGATCTACTGGGACAGCGACGTGCTGATCGCCAACAGCGAGGGGCTGTACACCGGCGATCGGCGCGTGTACACCCGCGTGGCCTGCGCGGCGGTGGCCGAGGGCGGCGGCGAGAGCCAGTCCGGCAGCGTGGGTCCCGGGGCCATGATGGGCTTCGAGCTGTTCGAGGGCCGCGTGGACGCGGTCAAAGAGGCCGAGAAGGCGGCCCGGCAGGCCGTGACCATGCTACACGCCGAGCCCTGCCCCGCGGGCGTGATGCCGGTGGTGATCGACGGCGGCTTCGGCGGCGTGATCTTCCACGAGGCCTGCGGCCATTCGCTGGAGGCCCAGGCGGTGGCCTTCGGCAACTCCGAGTTCGCGGGCAAGCTGGGCGAGCGCATCGCCTCGCCGATCGTGACCGCCGTGGACGACGGCACGCTGCCCGGCGAGTGGGGCAGCCTGAACATCGACGACGAGGGCACGCCCACCACCCGCCTGGTGCTGATCCAGGACGGCGTGCTGATCAACTACATGGTGGACCGGCTGAACGGGCGGCGCATGAACATGGCCCCCACCGGCTCCTCCCGGCGGCAGGACTACACCTTCGCGCCCACCAGCCGCATGCGCAACACCTTCATTGCCGCCGGCAGCGACGACGAGGCTGAGATCATCTCCACCTGCGGCGACGGCCTGTACGCCAAGAGCATGGGCGGCGGCAGTGTGAACCCCGTCACCGGCGAGTTCAACTTCGCCGTGGACGAGGGCTACCTGATCAAGGGCGGCAGGATCGACCGGCCCGTGCGCGGCGCGACGCTGATCGGCAGGGGCGCCGAGGTGCTGAAGCGGATCGACCGCGTGGGCGGCAACATGTGGATGGCCCAGGGCATGTGCGGGGCGTCCAGCGGCTCCATCCCCACCAACGTGGGGCAACCGATGATTCGCGTGACCGAGATGACGGTGGGAGGTCGATGAGCATGCAGAGAAGTGAATTCATGACCCGCCTGTTCGAGCGGGCCCGCCAGAAGGCGGCGGGCGCTTCGGACTTCGCCTGCGAGGCCTGCTGGTCCCGGGACGAGAGCTTTGAGGTGCAGGTGAAGAACGGCGAGATCTACCAGTACAACGTGTCCGAGGGCGGCGGCCTGGGCTTCCGCGCGCTGGTGAACGGCAGAGTGGGCTACGCCAGCACCCAGATCCTGGACGAGGACGCCATGGACCTGCTGGTGGACGGCGCGCTGGAGAACGCGGCGCTGGTGGAGAGCGAGGACAGGCAGTTCCTGTTCCCCGGCAGCGAGCGCTACCCCGAGCTCAAGCAGTACGAGCCGCGGCTGGAGCGGATCGACGCCGCGCAGAAGATCGAAATGGCCAGGGAGCTGGAGCGGCTGACCCTGGCGCAGGACAGCCGCATCGTTCAGGTGGAGGACTGCGCCGTGTTCTACGAGGCGTCCGAGACCGGCATCGAGAACACGCTGGGGCTGAAGGTGTCCCAGCGCAGCAACCTGATCGGCGGCTACGTGATCGCCGTGGCCCGGGAGGGCGACAGGGTGAACACCGGATTCAAGCTGTTCTTCACGATGGACCCGGACGAGATCGACCTGGAGGGCGTCGCCAGGGAGGCCGCCCGCGAGGCCGTCTCCGGGCTCGACGCCACTCAGGCCCCGTCCGCGGCCTATCGCGTGCTGCTGCGCCGCGACGTGGCCGCCACGCTGCTGGCCACGTTCTCCGGCGTGTTCTCGGCGGAGAACGCCCAGCGCGGGCTGTCCCGGCTGAAGGGTCGGGAGGGCGAGGCCATCGCCGCCGCCTGCGTCACGCTGATGGACGACCCGCACCGCGCGGGCAGCGCGTCCTCCACGCCGTTTGACGGCGAGGGCGTGGCCACATCCCCCAAGGCGGTGATCGAGGCGGGCCGGCTGACCACGCTGCTGCACAACCTGAAGACCGCCCACAAGCAGGGCGTCGAGACCACCGCCAACGCCAGCCGCCCCGGCTACGCCGCGCCGGTGGGCGTCGCGCCGACCAATTTCTACTTCAAGCCCTCGGACGCCGGCTTCGACGCGCTGCTGGAGAAGCTGGGCGAGGGCCTGCTGATCACCGAGCTGCAGGGCATGCACGCCGGCGCGAACCCCATCACCGGCGACTTCTCACTGGCGGCCAAGGGCTTCATGGTGCGCGGCGGCAAGCTCGCCGAGGCCGTGAACCAGATCACCGTGGCCGGCAACTTCTACGATGTGCTCAAAGCCGTGGAGGCCGTCGGCGCGGACCTGGAGTTCCAGGCCCCCGGCGCCAGCTGCTTCGGCAGCCCCAGCCTGCTGATCGAAAAGCTGAGCGTCGCAGGCGCTTAACGACAAAGTGAGTCACTCGGGGACAGGTTCCAACTGACTCAAAAATGCAACTTATAAACAGCCATTATACACTATAAGATGTATTTTTGAGTCAACAGGAACCTGTCCCCGGGTGACTCATTCGCTGTATCGTGTTGCGATTCAAACCGGTCAGGCGTGACAGCTGTCGGATCGTCAGCCCTGCCTTTTTTGCCTCTACGATCACGGCGACGCGTTTTCTCCTCGGCAGCTTCGGTATATCCTCGGGATTCTCCAGACCGCTGATGCGCTTGAGGATGTTCAGCGCGGAAGCATCCTTCGGAGCGCCGCGATCATCGGCGGTATCGCTTTCGTCCTCGGCAAGAATGAATGCCTTCAGCGCCTGTGTGTCGCCAATGATATCGCACAACAGCTGCGTCTTACAGAACCCTTCGCCGCTCTCCAGTTCGTGCCAGCTGCTCCATAGGTATTCCTGCACGGGGCAAACGCCGGCCTTTTCCGGGTTTCTGAGGATGTAACGTGCGGCGGTGAGCAGGTAGGATTCATTCTCTATGGGTTTGCTGTGGTAGCGATCCTGAAAGAGATGGCCGATGCGGTCATACTTGTGATTGAAATAGTACACATAGCTGGATGCGATCTTCTTGATCAGCATGGGAAGCACGTCGCCCGCCTGCACGAGGAGGTGGACGTGATTGTCCATCAGACAATAGGCGAGGACGTCCACATCCAATTCGAGGGTAAAGCGCTGGAGCGTGTCCAGATACTTGAATCGATCCATATCATCATGGAAGATTTCCTGGCGGTTCACGCCGCGCGTGATGATATGGTAGCATCCACTGTCGCAAAACTGCCGATTCCTGCGCGGCATATAGATCACCTCACAACCATTCTATCACAAAACACAGAATGAGTCAATCGGGGACAGGTTCCTGTTGACTCAAAAATACATCCAATAGAGAATAATATAGACTATAAGTAGTAAAAATGAGTCAGTCGGAACCTGTCCCCGAGTGACTCACTTCGGCAGCTGTCCTTCCCCCTCGAAGATGTTCATCTCCCTCCGCTTTTGAATGAGCGCGGCGAGTTGTTGGTCGCGCACGGTCCAGGCGGCCATGGGCGTTCTGAACAGGAAGCGCTGCATGTGGGGGGTGAAGAAGTGGGGGGCGTTGGCGTTGTAAGCGACGAAGTCGGGGCGGGACAGGCAGTTGCCCAGCAGGCCCGCCATGAACACGCCGGCGGCGGCGTTCACCACGGGGCGGTAGGCGGGCAGGGCGTCCACCAGCTGGCCGCGGATCACGTCGGGCGCGTGGAAGCGGAACCAGGCCACGATCAGCGGGTTGAAGGATTCGATGATGTAGTCGCCCGAATAATCCTTCAGGTGCTCCATCAGCGCCTGGCACAGCCGGTCGTTGTTTCTGCCGTTCTTCAGTTCGATCAGAAGCGGAACCGCGCCGTCTATGGCGTCCAGCACCTGCCTGAGCGTGGGGATGCGGGCGTCCTCCCGGCCCATCAGCGGCAGCGCCTGCAGCTCAGTAAGCGTCACATCCCGCACCTTGCGGGAATCGCCCGTCAGACGGGTCAGGTCGTCGTCGTGGAACACCACCACTTCCATATCCTTGGAAAACTGAATGTCCAGCTCGATGCCAAAGCCCGCGTCCCGGGCGGCCCTGAAGGCGGGCAGCGTGTTCTCCACCGGCCCACGGCGGGGGTCGTGCAGCCCCCGGTGGGCGAACTGCCGGCCCCGCCACGGTGCGATTTTCGCCCGGCGCAGGCTGGGATGGGTCATGAAGGCCAGCACGGCGAACGCGATCAGCAGCAGTATCCAGAC
>JAFYBB010000034.1 GCA_017540445.1 Clostridia bacterium
CCAGGTGCTTCACCTTCGCGTAGGTGTCCTGCACCGCCTGCCACGTCGGCAGCAGGCAGTCGTGAAAGCGCTTCACGACGGTCATCGGCAGTATGACCAGGCCGTATTCGTGGGGCTTGAACGGCCCGCGCAGCATGTCCGCCACGTTCCAGATCATCGTCGCCTTCTCGGCAATGTTCGTTCCAACCGCGGTGATTCTATCGTTCGGCATGATGGTCGCTCCGCTCTCCGACGTGTTATCGGCGCATATCGCTGTCTGAAGCGCCGCTTGTCTGGCAAAATTACAGCATCATCCCACGTCGAATGCAATCGGCATTTGTTTGGCGGAACCAATCAAATCCTGCCCGACAGCCGTTGCAATTTGTTCGCTCAGATTGTATAATAGAAAAAAGAGGCCGTGAGAAACCTGTCGGAAACGGGGGAAGCGACGTGAAGCGGATACTGACGTGGGCGCTCTGTCTGTTCATGCTGCTGGGCCTGGCGCTGCCGCTGGGGGCCGGCGCCGAGGAATCCGGGCAAAAGGTCGTGCGCGTGGGCTGGTATGAATCGACCTACTGCTATCGGGACCAGAACGGCGAGCGGCGCGGCATTGCCTATGAGTATCAGATGAAGATCGCCGCGCACACCGGGTGGGCCTATGAATACGTCGAGGACAGCTGGCCGAATCTGCTGCAGATGCTGATCGACGGCGAGATCGACCTGCTCAGCGACGTGTCCTTCAAACCGGAGCGGGAGGAGCTGATGCTCTTTCCGGCGCTGGCGATGGGCGCGGAGTCGTATTACATTTACATCGACGCCAACAACGCCGTCATCAACCCCGAGGATGTGCAGACCCTCGGCGGCAAGCGGATCGGCGTCAACAAGGGCAGCTTCCAGGAGGGACTGCTTGCGCAGTGGGCCGAAGAGAACGGCGTGGCGATCGAGATCGTCGAGATGGACGGCGACGAAGCCTATTCCATGGCCATACTGGCGCAGGGCGAGATCGACGCCCTGGTTTCGATGGACAGCTTCGGCGCGCAGGAGCGGGTGGTCCCCGTCACCAAGATCGGCGCCTCGGAATACTACATCGCCGTGAACAAGGCCCGGCCCGACCTGCTGGCGGAGCTGAACGGCGCCATGTCGGCGATACTGGACGAGGACCCGTACTACAACCAGCGCCTGTTTGACGCCTACGTGCATCTGACCAAGACGAACGCCTTTCTGCGGCCGAGCCTGGAGGAGTGGCTGAAGGCGCACGGCGCGATCCGCGTGGGCTACTGGGACGACTACATGCCCTTTTGCGCCACAAACGCGCAGACCGGAGAACTGGACGGCGCGCTGAAGGACTACCTGGCCCACGCGGCCACCCGCCTGAAAAACGCGGACATCCGCTTTGAGGCGACGCCCTATCCCTCCACGGACGCGGCGCTCTCGGCGATGAAGCGGGGCGAGATCGACTGCGTGTTCCCGATCAACATGAGCACCTCCAGCGGCGAGGCGTCGGGCATGCTCACCACCAATCCGATCATGCAGACCGAGATGAGCCTTCTCATGCGCGCGGAGGACCGCCCGGAGATCGCGCCCGGCAGCGCGCTGACGGTGGCCATCGACGCGGGAAACGCCAATTATGAGACGCTGATCAGAGAGGGCATGCCGAACTGGACGATCGTCAGCTGCGCCGACGTGGAGGCGTGCTTCCGCGCGGTGGACTCGGGGAAGGCGGACGGCGTGGTCGCCAGCAATTACCGCATGGGCGCGTATGAGCCGCTGCGGGCGAAGTACAAGCTGGTCGCCCTGCCCACCGGCGAGTCGATGGGGATGTCCTTCGCGGTGAGCATGGACAGGCCGGAGCTGTATTCGATACTGAACAAGATCGTGAACCTGTCCTCCAGCGAGAACACGGTCTACGCCCTCGCCGGTTACATGTACTCCGGCCAGAAGGTCTCCGTGATGGCGTTTTTGGAGGACCACTGGATCGGGGTCGTGGTGCTGCTGTCGGCGGTGTTCATCGTCATCATCGTGCTGCTGATCCAGAAGCTGAAGGCGGAGCGCACGGCCGATGAGCAGCGGCGCCTGCTGGAGGAGGCCGCCGAGATCGCCAAGCTGAAGCAGACGATCACCTCGCTGCTGGACAACATGCCCGGCATGAACTTCACCAAGGACGCCCAGACCGGCGTGTACCTGGCCTGCAACCAGACCTTCGCGGCGTATGCCCGAAAGCGGAAACCGGAAGAGGTGGTCGGGCTCACCGACGCGGATATCTTCGATGCCGAGACGACTCAGCGCTTTGCCGAGGACGACAGGATGGCGCTGTCGATGGACAAGCCTTACGTGTTCTTTGAGGACGTGCGGGACGCCGCCGGGGAGCGCCGCCAGATCAAGACCACCCGGCTGAAGTACACCGACACCGACGGGCGGCTGTGCGTGCTGGGCATCTCCGTGGACGTGACGATGGACACGGCGCACATCCACCGCGAGACGGCCTCGAACAAAGAGGCCTATGAAAAGGCGCGGACCGCCGGCGTCATCTACACCCACATCGCCCAGGCGCTGGCCCGCGGATACGCGGACCTGTACTACATCAATCTCGACACCGAGGGCTATATCGAATACCGCACGGACGAGGAGAGCGGCACGCTGACCGAGGCGCGGCGCGGCTGGCACTTCTTTGAACAGTGCCAGCTGGAGGTCGGGCAGCTCGTGTACCCGGAGGACCGGGACAGCGTGCTCAGGGCGCTGGACCGCAAGGCGCTGGTGGCCGCGCTGGACCGCAACAACTCCTTCATCATGACCTGCCGCCTGATCGGCGAGCAGGGCCCGCATTACGTGAGCATGAAGGTCACCCGCATGAAGGACGACGACCGCTACATCGTGCTGGGCGTGACGGATGTGGACGACGAGGCGAAGCAGCGGGCCGCGGCCTCGCGGATGAAGGAGGAGAAGATCGCCTACGCCCGTCTCGGCGCGCTGGCCGGCGACTTCCTGTGCATCTACATCGTGGAGCCCCAGACCGGGCGCTATCGGGAATTCAGCGCGACCGCGGGCTTTGAGAGCTTCGACCGGCCCAGGGAGGGCCAGGACTTCTTCGCCGATTCCAGGGCGCAGAGCCGCACGGTGATCTACCCCGAGGACCAGAACCGCTTCACGTCGATGCTGACCCGCGAGAACGTGCTGAAGGACGTGGAGCGCCACGGCATATTCACGCTGAGCTATCGCCTGATGCTCGAGGGGAAGCCCCGGTACGTGCAGCTCAAGGCGGTCATGCTGGAGGAGAAGGAGGGCCCGCGCCTGATCGTCGGCGTCAACGACATCGACAACCAGGTCCGCCAGGAGGAGGCCTACCTGAAGAACCTGGCGCAGGCGCAGATCAGCGCCAGCGTCGACGCCCTGACGGGGGTGAAGAACCGGCACGCCTACCTGACGGCGGAGGAGCGGCTGAACACCCAGATCGCGGAGGGCCGCGCGCCGGCGTTCGCCATCGTGGTGCTGGACGTCAACGATCTGAAGGAGATCAACGATACCTCCGGCCACGAGGCGGGCGACCAGCACATACGGAGCGCCTGCAAGATCATCTGCAACACGTTCAAGCACAGCCCGGTGTTCCGCATCGGCGGCGACGAGTTCGCGGTCATCGCGCAGGGCGACGACTACGCCGCCCTGGAAGCGCTGATGGCGCGTATGGACGAACAGAACGCGGAGGCGCAGCGGACGGGCGGCGTCGTCATCGCCTGCGGCATGTCCCGGCACGCGGACGACGCCAGCGTGGCCCCGGTGTTTGAGCGGGCGGATCAGAACATGTACGGGAACAAGAGCGGCCTGAAGGCCGGCAGGAAGTGATTCGATACAAGGAGGGACCGGTATGATCCGTCGTTTTTCATACGGAACGGTGTTTGAGACAGAAGCGGTGTTGGACAAGCCCGAAGCGCAGCGCGGCGCGCTTCCGTATTTTGACGTCGACCCCAAGCGGCGCGCGCTGACCTGCCGGATGGATGCGGACGCGGTGGTGTACGGCCTGGGGGAGAACGTCCGCGGCATCAACAAGCGCGGGTGGATCTACGAGAGCCGCTGCAGCGACGAGCCCCATCACCACGAGGACAAGCGGTCCCTGTACGCGGCGCACAACTTCATACTCTTTGACGGGCGGGAGCGGCGCTTCGGGCTGTTCGTCGATTATCCCGGCATACTGACGTTTGACGTGGGCTTTACCGACGCCTCCGTGCTGAAGATCACGGCCGCCGACTGGAACCTGGACGTCTACCTGATCGAAGGCGCGGACAACCGGGACATCGTCTGGCAGTTCCGCCGGTTGATCGGCCGCAGCTACATACCGCCCCGCTGGGCCTTCGGCGTGGGCCAGAGCCGCTGGGGCTATCAGAACGAGGCCGATGTGCGCGCGGTCGTTCGCAGCTACCGCAGCCTGCGGCTTCCGCTGGATATGGTGTATCTGGACATCGACTACATGGAGCGGTACAAGGACTTCACGGTGGACCGGACGCGCTTTGAGGACCTTGCCGCGCTTTCCGAGGAACTGAAGGCCGAGAACGTCCGCCTGATCCCGATCATCGACGCGGCGGTCAAGCAGGAGGACGGGTATCCGGTGTACGAGGAGGGGAAGGCGAAGGGGTATTTCTGCACCCGGGAGGACGGCTCGCTGTTTGTCGGCGCCGTCTGGCCGGGGCGCTCCGTCTTCACCGATATGCTGAACCCCCAGGCGCGCGCCTGGTTCGGCCGCCAGTACAAGGCGCTGCTGGATCAGGGCATCGAGGGCTTCTGGAACGACATGAACGAGCCGGCCATCTTCTACACCGAGGACCGGCTGGCCCATGTATTGGATGAGATTTCAAAGCTGAAGGAAACCAACCAGAACCTGGACCTGGAGGCGTTCCGCCGGTTCACGGGCCTGTTCGGCAGCCTCTCCCACAATCCGGAGGATTATCAGGCGTTCTATCACACGGTGGGCGGCCAGAGGGTCCGCCACGACCGGGTGCACAACCTCTATGGGTACGGCATGACCCGCGCGGCCGGCGAGGCCTTCGAGCAGCTCGAGCCGCGGAAGCGCATTCTGCTGTTCTCCAGGGCCTCGTACATCGGCATGCACCGCTACGGGGGCATATGGCAGGGCGACAACAAATCCTGGTGGTCGCACATACTGCTGAATCTGCGCATGCTGCCCTCGCTGAACATGTGCGGCTTTCTCTACACCGGCGCGGACCTGGGCGGCTTCGGCTGCGATGCCACCGAGGACCTGCTCCTGCGCTGGTACGCGCTCGGCGTGTTCACGCCCCTCATGCGCAACCACGCCGCCTACGGCACCCGCGACCAGGAGCCCTATCGCTTCAGCGACATCGACAGCTTCAGGAGGATACTGGGCCTGCGCTACCGGCTGCTGCCCTACCTGTACAGCGAATACATGAAGGCCGCCCTGCGCGGCGACATGATGTTCCGCCCGCTGGCCTTTGACCATCCGGACGATCCCCGGTGCCGGACGGTCGAGGATCAGCTGTACCTGGGCGCGGAGCTGATGATCGCGCCCGTATACGAGCAGAACGCGGCCGGGCGGTACGTCTATCTCCCGGAGGACATGACGCTCATCCGCTATACGGCCGGCCCGGACGGAGACGGCGCCTTTGTCCGGGAAGCGCTCCCCGCCGGGGACCACTACGTCCCGGTCCCGCTGGGCGACGTGGTGTTCTTCCTGCGCAAGGGGCGCTGCCTGCCCCTGGCGGAGGGCGGACAGTGCGTGGCCGACGTGGATTTTGAAAACCTGCACATGCTTGCCTGCGATGACGCGCAGCCCTATGAATACTACCACGACGACGGCGTCTCCCGGGATTACGACAACCCCCGGAACATCCGCTGGCTCAGGGCGTGACGGAAGTGCGCGTCCTTCAGAAGCGCCACGCAGGGTCCCTCACCAGGCCCGGCGCTTTCAGGACGGACTGGTAATGCAGATGCAGGTCGCCGATGGCGTACAGGCTCATGGTGGATCAGTTCTCACTCGTATTGCTTCAGATACTCGGCCACCGATCGGCTCATCTCCCTGGCGAAATCAGAGTTGTATTTCCGCTGGCAGAAAGCGCGCATCCACGCCTCATAGTCCCCTTCGGCCGCTTTTCCCTTGAACATCTTCCTTAGCTCAGTGCCGTTCATGCGCCGATACTGGTTCTCCTGAACGATATACCGCATGCCCACGCGCTCCGGTTTTTTGCGTTCTTTCTGCTGCTCCGTCGGATAGCCGAACACCAGCAGGGCGGCGGGGAAGACGTACTCGGGCAGGTTCAGGATTTCCCGTTGCCTCTCCATATTCTCCATGATGTCGCCGATGTAGCAGGAGCCGATGCCGAGAGATTGGGCGGCGACTACGGTGTTCTGCGCGGCGATCAGCGCGTCGTCAATGGCCAACAGCAGATCGCCTGGGCCAGGCTTGCGGGGTTCACAGCCGGTGCCTATGAAGGCGTCGTACCACTTGAGGCAGTCCGCGCAGAAGACCAGCACCAGTTTTCCCTTCGCAATAAAAGGCTGATGGTCGCAGGACTCCGCCAGCCGGGCGAGCAGCGCCGGGTCGGTGACGCGCAGTATGGTATAGAGCTGCTGGTTGCCGGCGGTGGGCGCCATCGTCGCGGCGCGGAGGATGTTTTGGACATCCGCCTCGTCTATCGGTTGGTCGGTGAAAACACGGACAGACTTGCGCTCGTAGAGCTGTTTGATGGTTTCATTCATATGATTGCCTCCGGTAACTGCCCTTGGACAGTGGGCAATAGTGATTTTTCGTCCTGGACTGTCATCATTGTATCAGACAGCGGTCGGGTGTACAATCCTTTACCCGGAAATCGAGGTCAACCGGAGGTTGGTTGGTCGCCTTCAAAGGTACGATCAAAATCCTCTTCGCTCATCCATCCATTTATTCTGTACCACGTTATCTCATTCCAGCGATCTTTGATACTGTGTCCTTCATAGATTGGCGCTTCAAACAGCTCCCTGGCGGTTGAGTAACCGATACCGTTATGGATGTCGCAGCCATCGCCTGCCCAATAGGTGGTTTGCCCATAACTCAATGGACGGCGGTTGGAATCATATGATATCTTGTATATCGCGCCGATGATGCAGTCTTCATTGCCTGGATAAGAAAAATAGGTATCATCGACGTGAGTATGCGATTCAAACCAGTCTACAAAATGCTGATATTTCATACATTATCCTCGTTCTCTCTGTCCGCCATCGTTCACCCTCAGGAAGACCGTCGATGAAATCCTCCATCATGCCGTACTCGTTGATCTCCCGCTGATCCGGGAGGCGCAGAAAGCGGTCGGGATATTCTTCGAGCAGTTCAGCGGTATCATCGGTCAGAGAAGGGTCAAAATCGGACAGGTAGACGGTATCGCCGGTTTCCAGATCGAGGAAAACGGTGTTCATATCATCGACCATCTCAAGTCCGTCGATGATGATTTGCAGATCAATCATGGCCGGTCATCCTCTCTTTTCAGTCAGTTCCTGATACAGCTTCATCAGCATGGCGACGCAGGCAGATTCGGACTGCCAGGCCGGGTCGCCTTTCTTTATGCCATAGGCTGCCATGACCGCCTTGTCGTTTTCCTGGTGCGCCTTGCGCAGCTCCGGGGGCATAAAAGTTGGATCGTATAAATCAGCCAAACAAGAACTGGAATAGATTGTGCGGGCATTAAGGATACCTTGTGCTGTTTCAACGATTCGCTGCTTTTCTTCTTCTGTTGGATGTGGCCAGGGAAAATTGTTATACACAGACGCTTGATATCTAAAATCAGACTTTATTCTGCCACAGACAACACGAACCCATGCCATGTGAACATTAGATGTTAATACACCAAATTCGTAAAGGCCAAGATTAGGAATAATAGTGCATGCATCACCGGCAATAATGTCAGGCATCATAAAGCCGATAGGGATATACCTCCTCGACTGTGATGAATGTCTGGGAATCACCAAGTAAGAAGACTTAGGCTGACGTATTTGGCAAAACAGGTAAGGCAAATCAGCTTTTTTCTTAACTCTGTCGATTTTACTTTCACTTCTCTGTCTTTGAACGTTTTCTATTCTCTCTCTCACCTCGGTAATATTCCTGATTTCAGATAAATCTGCTTTGTCCAACCATAGGCAGTACTTGGAATATTGGCCGATTGGATCATGCAGGAATTCAAAAGCCCCGATAAATGGTTTTATATATTTTTTCATGACAGGATTTCTTGAGACTAAGGCGTCTTTTTCTGCTGAATCCAATATAAAATTCCCGTAATCCATTGGTTGAGAACCTGTCGTTAGCTTAGGTAATGAGCCTTGTGGGTTGTTTGTTCTGTTTTCAAGCCAAACATCTGGAGCAGCAATAATATAGGGGTTAATATGATCAACTATAGTAAAATCACGCCCGTTATATATTTTTTTCGATCGATCTGTTGAACCATGAGTAAAGCCCAAAATTACACAGTGAACATGGGCTTTAGAACTTGCTTCACTATCCCAAATGAATGTGGGATATGCAAATTGAATCTCTGCCTTATGTTTAATAATGAATTGTTTCCAGAAAGCAGGTACGGATTCTCCTTGACAAATGGAGTTTGTAGAAACAAAGGCGGCAGTGATATGGCTGCTTGATGCTTCCATGAGTTCTATCGCTCTTTGATACCAGCAGATAACATAGTCTAATTTCGATTCAGCTTCACCTTGTCCAAAGACATATGTCATATCTTCTTTTTGTGAATCAGTTCTAAGATTATGACCTACAAACGGCGGATTGCCCATGATGTAATTCAGCCGATTCTTATCCACGACCTCATTCCAGTCCAGACGCAGCGCATTGCCCTCCACGATGTTCGCGGCGGTTTTCAGCGGCAGGAAATCCAGAGACATGTGGACGATGTCCTCGGTCTCCTTCATCATCTGCGATTCCGCGATCCACAGGGCCGTGCGGGCGAC
>JAFYBB010000357.1 GCA_017540445.1 Clostridia bacterium
CAGGGCCTGGGCCAGCCCATCCAGCGATATCCTGTCCGGCTCGTTCAGCTCGTCCAGGCAGACGCCCTCCAGGGGCCCCGCGCCGTGGTCCCACAGGATCAGCGCGTACTCCTCGGCGGGATACCGCAGAAGGCTGTCGCGGATAAAGCCCGTCAGCGTCTGCGGATCGCCCATGTTGACGTTGGATTCCGGCCGCACCAGCTTCTTTTTCAGCGCGCCCCGCTTCCTGAAGAACTCGATGACGCCCGCTTCGCCGGGGCGCAGGTCCCTGTCCCAGCGCCGCGAGCCGCCAGCCATCACCACGAGGTTGACGCGGTCCGCGTCGAAGTCCGATTGCAGCATCTCCCCGATGTCCGCCGTCGCCGAGCCGCTCAGCGTCTCAAGGTTCGAGCCGCACATGTAGACCATCACGGTCAGCGCCTTCGGTTCCAGCGCCTCCGCCACGGCAAACCCCATCGCCAGCAGTATGCCGAGCACACCGAAAAAGAGCCATCGCTTCATGGTATATCCCGCCCTTCGCCGCGCCATCCAACGTTGTATATCAATCATATCATATTACAACGATAAGCGCAACAATCAACCCCCTGAATCGGCGGTCCGATGCGCCGAAAACCCCAGGGGCGACGGACTTGACGGAGAAAATTGCGTTTGATATAATGGCTGCAATATTGATGTTTCAGGGAGGGTTCTGTTATGAAAAAGGCATTCGCGCTGTTGTTGATCGCATCACTGCTCGCGATGGGTCTCCCCGCCCTTGCGGAGGGCCTGTCCTTCACCCCGGATATGGTGGACGTCCGAAAGGCAAAGGACGAAAGGCTGATCCCGGATTTCGCCAGCAAGCTGCTGGGGTCGGATTCGGGCTATGACGTCACGGTCGAGGGCAATCTGCACATCATCAAGACGGGCAAGGTCAATTTTGTCATCAATATCCCGAACTCCTATGTTTGTTTCACACAGGACGTGAAGGCTTCCATCATGATGTACGTGTTGTTCGACGTCAACCAGTCCCTCGCCGAGCAGCTGGCCCAAAACAACATCCACATGCTCATACTGGACCTTCTGAACAACGGTGAGCTCCACGTCAAGACCTTCGACGGAGATGCCCTTTGCGAGATGGTGGGCGACATGAACGACCTGCCGGAAAAGTATTACGGCAACGTCGGCGAGGTGTTTGCCGAGGTCTTCTCCGCAAAATACAACGGCATGTACAAGACGGCCTCCAACGTCTGGGTCGTACTGGACGATGACTGGCTGCTCACCATCGTCAACGGCGAGTATGTCGTGATCGAATACAGCTGCGAGACCATCACCGACCTGGAGACCGAGGCGTTCTATGAGATCGCGAACGCGCTGATGGTCTCCTGACGCCGCGGCGCGCCGTCTCTTCCTGATCTTTTGGACAGTCCCTGTTCCGATTCAATCAAATCTGTCTGAGGAGGCATTGAGAAATGGGAAAGCAGCGTCTTCATTGCCGGATCGCCGTATTGGCAATCGTATTCCTGCTCATAGCCGCCTGCGCCCGGGCTGAAGGGCAGCCGAAGAAAGTCACGGTCATGGTCTATATGTGCGGCAGCGATCTGGAATCGGGCGACGCCGCCGCCACCAGAGTGCTGGGTCAGATGCGCGCCTCCCGGTTTAATCTGGACGAGGTCAACGTCGTCGCCCTCCTGGGCGGCTCCACCCGGTGGTGGAGCGGATACGACAGCAATAAGCTGAACGTGGTCCAGGTGGACGGCAGTCGCTATGCACCGATCTTCGGCGAACCGATGGACTGGGCCTCCATGGGCGATCCCGATACGCTGAGCCGTTTTTTGCGGATCTGCAAAGAGAACTTCCCCGCCCAGCGCTATATACTGATCGTGTGGGATCACGGCGGCGGCCCCAATGAGGGCGTCTGCTATGACCGCATCGCCGAGAGAAAGGAGCACCGCACAGAGACGCTGACGACTTTGGAGATGGAAACCGCCCTGAAGAACAGCCCGTTTGCGGATCGCGGGCTCGATATCATCGCTTTCCACGCCTGCCTGATGGGCTCGGCGGAGGTTGCCACCCGGATCGCGCCCTTCGCCCGGTACATGGTCGCTTCGGAGGAGATCAATTACGGCATCGGCTACAGCTGGCTGAAGGGGCTGGAGGCGGACTCAAACGCCCTGGAGACGGCCAGGCGCATCGTGGACGCCGCCTTTGAACTCAACGAGGGCATCAACGAACACATTTCCAATGTCTTTTCCGCCATTGACCTGGAAAAAATGCCCCGGCTCAACGAGGCGATCGACGCTTTCTTCACCCACATCCCCGAGCCCCTGGAGCATGACAGCTTTACAAGCCTCTCCGACGCGCTGGTGGATGTGGAAACCTTCGGCGCCTGCGAGGACGGCTCCGGCGATGACAGCGACCTGGTGGATCTGGGCGACCTGGTGAACAAATACCGCTTCGCGGTTCCGGACTATGCGGACAAACTCCTTGAGGGCCTTCAGGAAGCCGTTGTGTATTGCCGGGCCTCCAGGGATTCCTGCACGGGCCTTTCCGTCTATCACCCCTTCTCCAACAGGTACGGCGCGAATTCGATCCTGACGGATTACTACAGGCTGGGCTTTTCGAGGGGCTACACCGAGTATATCGGTCAGTTTGCCAGCATACTCTGCGGAACCCCGTTCTCGGATTGGTCGCATCTGCTGATCGATTCTCAGGTGCAAGGCAAGGCCGACAGCGTGCAGTTCAATCTCAAGCTCGACCTGACCGAGGATCAGATCGCCAACATCCGCAGCGCGGCGCTGGATGTGCTGCTGCGCGGGCAGGACGGCACCTGCAGGTTTGCCTGCAGCGGCAATGCGGTGAAGATCAAGGGCGACACCCTCACCGGCGAATTCAAGAACATCGCGCTCTACGCCGTGGATGCCAATGGCGACCCCATCTCCGGTCCGCTGGAATACCATCTCGCAGACGATGGGTATTACATGATCCCCGCCGTGCTGAGCCGGGATAAGGGCATGGTTACGGACGCGGAGGGCAACATCGAGTCGGCCTGGGATTCGGGCAGCCATAACGTGCTGATCGCCTGTAAAGGCGAATCCGGAAAGGACGTGCTCATTCCCCGCGCCATCACGGTTCGGGATGACGCGACCGGCAAGTATGTCACCGGGTACGGCACCTCCTTCGACAGCTATGAACACATACGGCAGCAGGCGATTTTCCGCAGGATCCCCGAGGACAGCGTCGACCCCATGCCCCCCTTCTCCCGGTGGGAGATTGCCGGTACCGATGACTGGGAAGCCGACATTGACGGGAGCTGGAGCTTCCGGCTGCTGGAGGATCGGCTGCCGCAGGAGGACATCTGCGTCGCGTACCGAATCACGGACAGCCAGAGCAATTCCTACAGCAGCAAACTGTTCGATCTCGTTCCCCGCAAGGGCGAATACCGGTTGATCTACAGCGATTCGGCCTTTGACATCGATGTGGGCAGCTATCAGCAAACGGTGCGCAACGGCGTTCTGATGCCCACGCTCTTCATGATCTACAAGCTGAACGACGCCGCCTATGTGACACTGGAAAACGTTCAGATCAACGGCATATCCGTGGAGGGCGAAGGCGAGGCCTATGGCGGGGGGAAAAACGGCGCTTTCGGGCAGGGCGATCGCATATCCCTTTCCGCGGAATGCATCCTGCCGCAGGATGTCGGCGAGAGCGTCTATGAAATGACCTTTGACATCAACCTCTATGACGCCGAAACCGACGAACTGCTCCTCAGGGTCCCCGTCCAGGTCCTGAAGGGGTTAGCGCAAACCGCAAATCACGCGGCAACCCCGAGGCGCTGCGGCATGGGAGGGCGGAGATGAAGAAGAGGGCATTTCTGTGGGCGCTGGCATTTCTGTTCTGCTTCGTCCGGGGCGTGGCCGAGGGCGAAGCAGGGCGGGACGAAGGCGCGCTGTCGGTGAAGCTCGAAGGCTTTGAGGTCTCAGACGGCATGGCGTCCATGGCGCTGCGGTTTGAAAGCCCCGCGCCCCAGCCGCTGCGGGTATACCTGATTGAGCCGTGCCTGAACGGCGCGCCCGCCACGTTCCTCAACGGATGGAACACCGATGAGATCACCGTGGCGCCCGGCAGCTCCGACAGGGTCGACATCACCCTGTACGCCGGTCATCCGGGCGAATCGCCGGAGACGGTATCGCTGAGGTTCGCCGCGAACGGCGCCATCTCCTCGCCGATGATCGTTCGCCGCAGCGGCGATGGCGTTGCCGTCACGGAGCCTGTCCTCGACCCGGCACCGCCGGAGCCCGGGGTGATGTCCAATCGACTGACCCCGGCCCGGGCGAGCGCGTCGGAGCGTCGAATCCTGAGCGACCGGCTGAGCGCCGATGAAAGGGTCCGGCTGGAATACGGCCGGGCCGTGATCGGTTTGCTCGAAACCGAGGGCGGAGAAGACCGCTTCGTCCGGTTCTGTACCCTTCCGGTGCGCGTGCACGAGGACGGCACCGTGTACGCCGACTACAGCGGTTATGCGGTGACCGCTTCCGCGGCGCCCGATTTTCCGCTCTCCACCGTTGAGGAGGTCCAGGACGGACAGCGGCTGTTCCGCGTCTCGCACATCGTTCTTGCCGGGGAAGCGGCCTTTTACGCGGACCTGACCTTTGAAGTGCGACAGTCTGCGGACGGCAGACTGTCGCTCGGAGCCTGTACGATCCGCTCCGAAGAATTGGGCGGGGCCTATCGCGCGGCGCCCCTCTCTCTCTTTTCAGAGCTCAGAAGCTCCAACGCCGTCCTCAGCCTGGGCGGCCGCGAGGGCGGCGCGGATGCCGAAATCGCGGGGGATCGATTCATCTCCGTGCCCATGGAACAACCGCTCGATGTAGAATTGAAGCCCGCGTCAGAGCTCGGTAAAGTCTACGCCTATTTTGAATACTTCTTTTCAGACAACCGCAAGGCCGTACACCCGCCCTTTCCCGTCTGAGGGGACCGCAGGTCAGAAGCGCTCGTCCAGCGATACGATGTAGTACCTTTCCAATTCCGCACGCGTGAAGTCGCGCACGCCCGCGTCCGTTTCCAGCATGCGCTCTGAAAGGGCCCTGGCGTGGGCGTAATCCAGCGAATAGTCACAGCTCGCTCCGAGCGCCTGGCCGGGCCTCATATCGTACAACCTGCCGTTTCGCAGCGCAAACCCCGTATCATCGAGCCAGAGCATGAGCGTGCCGTCCGACAGGCGGTAGATCTCACTGCAGGCTTCGTTCTCCAGCATCACATAACCGCCATCCAGCGCGTTCTGCCCGCCGCGAAGCGCCATATCCGGCCTTTCGGAAAGTATCTCGCCGCAGTGCAGGAAACTGCCGTCGTCCTGCCGCCGATAGATTCTGACGTCTGAAGCCAGAGCGTCGTCCGGGGTATAGGCCTGACAGACCAGCGTTCCGGTATCAGCGTCATAGGCAAACCGGGCCGTCTGGGGAAGGTCCTGGAGCAGCATCGCGCGCTCGACGTCATATATGCCCTCGAGGCACTGCTTTGAATCGTCCTGAACGTCGACGGAGGTGAAGAAGAGGAGGCCGTCTGCGGTGAGCTGCGCCGACAGCGGATTCGCACTGATCCCCTGCATCGAATCAAAGCCGATGCAGGACTGCGCATCCACCCGGCGGTCTTTGACATCAAACAACCAGGACTGTATCGCGGTTCCCACGAGGAGCTTCCCGTTCAGCAGGCGGACCGTCGTTATATCCATCCCCAGGTAATCCCCATTTATCTGTTCGGTGATGTCGCAGGTGGTCAGCAGCGCTCCCGAGTCAATATCCCGAAGCTCGATCCGGTACCGGTCATACGGCTCTGCGGCCGTGTCATCCTCCGTGAGCAGGGCGACGGCGATCAGCCCTTCGTCCCCGTTGAAGCACAGGGCGCTGACGTCGTCCACGTTTTCCGCGGGCCAGGCGCAGCGATCGCTGCCCGTGGACAGGTCATGGAGATGAAACACACCCGCCGGATCAAGGTACAACAAGCCGTTCATGTCCGCGTCTGTCTGGCACAGAATCGACTGCATCGGCGAAGCATGGAGCGCCCCGTCGAAGCGTACGCGCCCGTCCTCGAGGGAGCAGACCTGAACCTGCTGCGCCATACTATCTGAAGCCCTCAGGCGGTCAGCGCCTTCCCCGCTCCGGTAGAGGAAAAAACCGCGGGTTCCGTCGCGGCTGATCCCGGAGATGCGCGGCGCGGCGGATTCGCCGGAGCGCCTGTTCGCGGGGATCGTGCGGTAAATTCGGACCGTTTCGCCGTTCTTCGCGTAGATGCAGCCGTTCGCGGCATCATAGAAGGCTTCTCCGGGAATCGCGCCGCAGGGCCGCCCCGACTGATCGTACAGCCTCGTCTCATCCCGTCCCTCCCGATCCAGCCAACACTGATAGACGCGCAGATCCTGCTCCGGATAGAGCTGCGCGCTCTTGACGACATCGCCTTCGGCGGCCATATCGCCGCTCAGGGAATCGGTTTCACGGCTGAGCGCGTGCGCCTGCGTGTAGCAGGCCGAGGTCAGCGCCATCTCATACCAGGTCGCGCCGGGCGGAAGCGCGTCGTATACCTGGCGGACCTTTCCGGGAACAATGCCGATGCCGAACCGCGTCACGACGCCGTCCCTGGTGACACTGTCCACCGGCGCCCGATCAGGCCCTCCCTCCGAGACGATATAGGCCGTCGCGCCGTCGTCCTCAAACACGACGACGTCCGGAAGGCCCTGCCACTTGCCGGATACGTCCCGCGGCTCGGTCCGGAAGAGGACCTCCCCGGAGGGAACGTCTATGCCTGTGGCGACGCACCTGTTCCCTTCAAATTGGGTCACGACGCACCATGCGGCGTCCGGAGAAAAGAAGACTTCCCGGTGGTCGCACTTGAACACGCACTCACCCGAAGCGATGTCATACAGGAAGGTGCGCTCTCCGACGCGGCAGGCGAGCCTTTTCCCGTCCGCATAGCTGCGGCCGATCTCAATGTCCGTAGAGTCAAGCGTCAGGGTGTGCACGGGGATCAGGTAGTCCCGCGATTCAGCGATGTGCTTCTTCACCAGCGCGCTTCGCAGCGCCGCAAGCGAAGCCGAGTTCCCGATCTGCGCCTCAGGCAGATAATCGCACGCCTGCCGGGCCAGCAGGATCGACAGGTCCATGTCGTTTTCTTCATCCACGGCGCAGGTGGTCAGGCGCTTCGCTTCACTGGCCAGCATCAGCTGGTGCTGGTCGACAACGCGCTGGTTCATGCGCTGCGTGTAAAACAGGAACCCCGCCATCATCAGGATGATGGCCGCCCCGAAGCACAGGATCTGCCGTATCTTGCGCTGCTTTTCTTTCTGGGAGAGCACGCCCATATCGACATCGATGATCGTGGCAACGACGCGCAGGAGCGCATCCTCCTTCAGCTGCTGCTCGTCCGCCCCCAGCCTGTCTTTGTTCCGGATGGCCGGCGGATAGCATTCGGTTTCGGGATCGCCCGAGCACGGAATGCCTTCGATGATGTAGGGGATGATGTGATCCTCCCGCCCATCCCGCACAAAAAACGCCGCCTCGTCATCGACATAGGTGGATTTTGCACTGTTCGGCGAACACACCACCACGAGAAAGCGGGATTGCGACAGACCTCTGCGCATGCCCTGCTTCACGCTGGTACCCATCATCTCTTCGTCGTCCAGAAAGATGGGAGACAGGCGCCTGGGAAGCGCGTCCTGTCGCGCCTTGACCAGCTTTGGCGGCAGGCGATAGCGCTCCAGCCTTCGATACAGCCTTTTCGCCCTGGCCTTGTCCCTGTGGCTGTAACTGATGAAAGCATAATACTTTCGCCCTTCCATCGCCATCACCTCTCTTCCCCATGCCGCATTCCCGCCGGCAGGAATTCAGAGCGCGCGCTTCCCGGCCGCCTCATCATACCGCGGAACGCGGAAAGTGGCGCGCTGCCCGCGGCATACTACGGCTGCTCCAGGATCAGCCTTGCCAGGGCGACCTTCCTGCCGTCGGCCCCGCTGATCAGCATGTCGGTCTCCGGGCCGCGCACACGCCGCTGGAGCCGCAGTTCTTCGTCCTCCGTGGCGGAGGCGAGGAACACGACCGCCATCTCCCTGACGCGCATGTTCTCCCACACCCTGAGCGGGTACGCATCGACGATGGCGCGGACATAGGCCACGTTGTTCATGTGGCGGGCCATGTCGATGTCCCGTGCGGTCACCCTGTGCAGGGCGAAGGGCGGCTCCGAAAAGGCCGTGTCGATGCGGGGAAACGGCGCCGGAAAGGGCAGGTCGGCGCTGAACGCGATGTCCCGCGGCAGGACGTCCGCAACGGCGAGCTGCCGCCCGGCGCCCACGTCCACAAGGGCCCATTCCGTCTTGCCCAGCACCAGCGTCTCGCCGCCCTTGCTGATCCTGTAGTGCGTCCGGCAGCGGCGCGCCTCCGGCGCCTCCAACTGGGCCGATACCTCCACCGTATCGAGGAAGCGCGGCGGTGCCAGGAAGCGGATCATCGTCTTGACGGTGATCCAGAACACGCCGCGCGCCCCCAGAGCGCCCCAGCCCGCGCCCAGCTTCTCCGCGGCCAGCGCCGCGGTATCCATGAACAGCTCAAAGGTGTCCGGAACGCCCAGATGACCGCCGGTATCGATCTGCCCCGGCAGTATGGTTACCGTTCTTGCGAATTCTGATTTCATAGCGTGATGGCCCGTCCCCGTTAATACTTTGCCGCGATGGGACA
>JAFYBB010000358.1 GCA_017540445.1 Clostridia bacterium
ACCTGGAGGGCGACGAGATCGTCGTCACCGCGAAGGCCTACGCCCGCAGCGTGGAGATCCGCTGCGGCGCGGACGTGCTGCTGGAGGACAACTTCTTCGACATGAACGCCGGCACGCGCCGCGTGAAGGTGCTGCGCGGCAGGCCGGGAGAAATCAGGGTGCGAAGCGTATACGACATAAGGTGACCAAAAATGTCAAGGGGCGGCCAAATCCAACGATTTGGCCGCCCCTTTCACGCCCTTGTCGGGTTTTAATCCATGTAGGCGTAGTTCCAGATGACGTCGCCGGTGGCAAGACGGATCACGTCGTGCACATTGGGCTTGAGCATCTGGGGAGTGGTGTAGTAGTACAGCGGAGCGACGCCGCCGGTGGCCATCAGGATCTTCTCGGCGTGCGCGGCGATCGCGGCGCGCTCGGCGGGATCGGTGGCGGCCTTCACCTGGTCGACCAGGGCGTCATAGGCCTCGGCCCAGGTCTGGTCGCCGTTATCGCCCCAGTAAGCGCCGATGCCGGCGTCCGCGGTGGTCTCGCTGTTGCGGGTGTAGGTGCCGATGTCGCGGCCCAGGCGCGGATAGTTGTTGCCGGAGTTGGAGATGAAGATCTCCAGGAAGTTCACGACGTCGTTGAAGTCGGCGATCCAGCCCATGCGCGCGGCCTCGGCGTCGCCCTCCTTCAGCTTGCTCTGCAGGGTGGCCCAGGCTTCGGTGTTGATCGTGGAGGGGATGCCGAAGCGGTTCCAGGTCTCCTGGACGTACTGGATGATCAGGGCGTTCGCGCCGGAATTGTTGAACGCGAAGTCGATGCTCGGGAAGTCGGTGAACTTGATGTCGCCGCCCTCGATGCTGCCCTCGTAGGGATAGCCCAGGTCAACCAGCGTCTGCAGCGCCTCCACCTGGTCCACGGTCAGGTCGGGGTTCACGTCGGACAGCTCGTTGGTGCCGGCATACCAGGTGCCGTAGCCCTCGGCGGAGCGAACGTCGCTGTTCAGGCCGTCGGCCAGGCCGGACGGGAAGAAGCCGTGCGCGGGCAGCTGGCCGCCCTTGGTGACGTAGGTGACCAGCTCTTCGCGGTTCACCAGCTCGCCCAGCGCGAAGCGGGCCTTGCTCTGCTCCTGAACGGTCAGCTGCTTGCTGGCGGGGCTCAGGTCCTTATGGACGTTGAACAGAATATAGTAGGTGCCCTGGGAGATGTACATCTCCAGCTCGCCGGGATAGGTCGCGTACAGGCGCTCGAACTCGGTGGGGTCGATGGACTGGATGTACTGGGCGGTGCCCTTCTCGTAAGCGGTCAGGATGGCCACGTTGTCCTCGGACAGGAAGAAGTTCAGGCCGTCCAGCTTCACGTTCTCGGCGTTCCAGTAGTAGGGGTTCTTCTCGAAGGAGATCACGTCGTCAACGGCGTACTTGGTCATGCGGAAGGGGCCGGTGCCGATGTAGGTCTCGGGGTTGGTGGCCCAGATGCCCTCGTTGTCGGCGATGTCCACCTTCACGGCGTAGAACACCGGGAACGCGCACAGGTCCAGGAAATAGGCGCAGGGATAGGGCAGATGCACCACGATCGTGCGGGCGGCGTCGTCCACGTCGATCTTCAGCGTGCCGTCCTCGTTCTTGTCGATCACGTCGAACAGGAAGCCGTAGTCGGCGCCCAGCTCGGCGGAAGCGGCGCGGTTCCAGGCCGCGACGATCTCGCTGGCGGCGAAATCGCTGCCGTCGGACCACTTCAGGCCCTCGCGCAGGGTGAAGGTGTAGGTCAGACCGTCCTCGGAGAGCTCATAGCTCTCGGCCAGCTCGGGCGCCATCACGGGCTCGCCGTTCTCGTCCAGCTGGAAGCCCATCAGGCCGTTGAACGCGGAGCGGATGGTGTTGCTGCCGGCGGACGCGCTGTTCAGCGCGGGGTCCATGGACAGCGGGGTGCCGCCGCCCAGGAACAGGCTGAGGACGTTGCCGGAAGCTTCCGCGGAAGCCACGGCGGTCATGCCCAGCGCCAGAACCAGCGCCAGCACGATAGCGACTAACTTCTTCATGGGGTAATCCTCCTTGAAATGATATATCGAACGCTGCCGATCGCTCGGCGGCGACGATTGCGGCTAAACCAGGTGGCAGGCCACATAGTGGCCGGGGCTGACCTCGCGGAACTCGGGCGCGTTCTCGGCGCAGGCCTTGGCGGCCCGGCTGCAGCGGGTGCGGAACGGGCATCCGCTGGGCACCTTCAGCGGGCTGGGCACGTCGCCCTCCAGCACGATGCGCTTCTGGCGGCGGCTCTCCCGCGGGTCCGGTATGGGCACGGCGCTCATCAGCGACGTGGTGTAGGGGTGCAGCGGGTGGTGGTGCAGCTCGTTGGCCGGGGCCAGCTCCACCATGTGGCCCAGGTACATCACGGCGATGCGCTGGGAGATGTGCTTGACCACGCTCATGTCGTGGGCGATGAACAGATAGGTCAGGCCCAGGCGGCTCTGCAGATCCTCCAGCATGTTGATGACCTGCGCCTGTATCGACACGTCCAGCGCGCTGACCGGCTCGTCGCACACGATGAACTCCGGGTTGGAGGCCAGGGCGCGCGCGATGCCGATGCGCTGGCGCTGGCCGCCGGAAAACTCATGGGCGTAGCGGGTGGCGTGCTCGGTGTTCAGGCCCACCAGGCCCATCAGCTCGCGGATGCGCGCCTCGCGCTCGGCCTTGCCGGCGCACAGCTTGTGCACGTCCAGCGGCTCGGCGACGATGTCGGCCACCGTCATGCGCGGGTTCAGCGAGGAATAGGGGTCCTGGAACACCAGCTGGGCGCGCCTGCGGAACTGGGTCAGCGCGGGGCCGGGCACGATCTTCTGGCCGTCGAACCAGATCTCGCCGGCGGTGGGCTTGTACAGGTACAGCATCGTGCGGCCCACGGTGGTCTTGCCGCAGCCGCTCTCGCCCACCAGGCCCAGCGTCTCGCCCTTTTTGATGTCGAAGGACACGTCGTCCACGGCCTTGAGCATCGTGGTCTTCAGAAAGCCCGTGTTGATCGGAAAATACTGCTTCAGATGGCGCACCTGCACCAGGTACCGGGGATCGGGCGAAAACCTGTCTTGTCTCTGTTCCATGTTCACGCCTCCTCCGCTTCCGCCGGCGGATTCTCCGCCAGGCACACGCCGTCCTTCACGTTCATCCAGCAAGCGGACAGGTGATCGCGCCCCACCCAGTATTCCTTGGGCCGCTCGTTCAGGCAGATCTTCATCGCCGCGTCGCAGCGGGGCGCGAACGGACAGCCCTTGGGCAGGTTCAGCAGGTCCACCGGCGTGCCGCTGATGGGGATCAGGCGCTGCTTCTCGTCGTCGCTCATGTCGGGAATCGAGCGCATCAGGCCCTTGGTATACTCGTGGCGCGGGTCGTAGAACAGCGCGTCGGTGGTGCCCCGCTCGCAGATGTTGCCCGCGTACATCACGATCACCTCGTCGCAGATCTGGGCGATGACGCCCATGTCGTGGGTGATCATGATGATGGCCATGCCCAGCTTCTTCTGCAGGTCGATCATCAGCTCCAGGATCTGGGCCTGTATCGTGACGTCCAGCGCGGTGGTGGGCTCGTCAGCGATCAGTATGTCCGGCTCGCAGGCCAGGGCCATCGCGATCATCACGCGCTGGCGCATGCCGCCGGACAGCTCGAAGGCGTACTGGTGGATGCGCTTCTCGGGCTCGGAGATGCCCACCAGCTTCAGCATCTCGACGGCGCGCGCCTCGGCCTGCTCCTTGTTGCGCTTCGTGTGCAGCATAATGGCCTCGCGCAGCTGGTTGCCGATGGTGAAGGTGGGGTTCAGGCTGGTCATCGGGTCCTGGAAGATGATGCTGATCCGGTCGCCGCGAATCCTGCGCATCTCCTCGTCGGTCTTGCCCACCAGCTCCTCGCCGTTGAAGCGGATGCTGCCGGACACGATGCGGCCCGGATGTGTGAGGATCTGCATGATGGAATAGGCGGTCACGGACTTGCCGCTGCCCGATTCCCCCACGATGCCCAGCACCCTGCCCTTGTCCAGGTTGAAGCTGACGCCGTTGACGGTCTTGACCTCGCCGGAGGTGGTGAAGAAGGAGGTGTACAGGTCTCGAACTTCCAACAAACTCATATCGGTACCCCCTTCCTCAGGAACGCAGCTTCGGGTCGAAGGCGTCGCGCAGGCCGTTGCCCAGCAGGTTGAAGCTCAGCACGATCAGGAAGATGGCCGCCGCCGCGAAGATCAGCAGGTAGCTGTAGCTCTGCAGCGATATGCGGGCGTCGGAGGCCAGCGAGCCCAGCGAGGGCATCGGCATCGACACGCCCAGGCCCAGGAAGCTCAGAAAGCTCTCGGTGAATATGGCGCTGGGGATCTGCATGGCCGCGATGATGATGATGACGGACACGCAGTTGGGGATCATGTGCTTGCGGATGATGCGGGCCGGGGACGCGCCGATGGCCTTGGAGGCCAGCACGTATTCCTGCTCCTTGATCGAGAGCACCTGGCCGCGCACCTGGCGGGCCATGCTGACCCAGTACAGCAGGCCGAACACGATGAATATGCTGACCATGCCCGCGCCCAGCCGGGCGATCAGCGCGCTCTTGGAGGTGCTGACCCAGTCCTTGATGGCCACGGACAGCAGTATGACGATCAGCACATCCGGCAGCGAATAGATGATGTCCACGATGCGCATCATCACCATGTCCACCTTCCCGCCGAAGTAGCCGGAGATGGCCCCGTAGATGATGCCGATCACAATGACGATCAGCGCCGAGAATATGCCCACCAGCAGCGATATGCGGGTGCCGTAGATCACGCGGATGGCGTAGTCGCGGCCCAGCGCGTCGGTGCCCATGATGTGGGGAAACACCTTGAAGCCCTTCTCGATCTTCATCTGCTCCTTCTGGCTGTACTCGAAGGGGCGCAGGTACTGGGCCGTCACGTCCTGCTTCTCATAGCTGTAGGGGTAGAACGAGGGCACGATGAACGCGATCAGCGCGATCAGCACGATCATGCACAGGCTGACCATGGCGATGTGATTGCGGCGCAGGCGGCGCATGGCGTCCTTCATGAAGGACACGCTCTCGCGCATCTGCACCTGCTGGGCCTTTTCGTCCTCGCCCGCCTTCTCGAACAGGGCCGGGTCGATCTGGAAGCTCAGGAATTTCTTGAAGTTCGCTTTCTTCTCCATGATTCAGCCCCCTCAGCCCAGTTCGATTCTCGGATCGACGATCTTGTACAGCACGTCGCCGATGAAGTTCAGCAGTATGATCATCGTGGCCAGGAAGATGGTCACGCCCATGATCATCATGTAGTCGGTGCGCAGCATGCTGTTGGTGAAGAGCCTGCCCAGCCCCGGCACGGAGAAGATGTTCTCCACCACCATGCTGCCGGTCAGTATATAGGCCATCATCGGGCCGGCGTAGGTGATCACCGGCGTCAGGCTGTTCTTCAGCGCGTGCTTGAAGATCACCTTGGAGCGGGCCACGCCCTTGGCGCGCGCGGTGCGGATGTAGTCCTGGCCCAGCACGTCCAGCATGCTGGAGCGCTGCAGGCGCGTCACATAGGCCATCGGGTACAGGCTCAGCGATATGATCGGCAGCACCAGGCCGCCCGGCTGATTGCCCATGCTGGGCAGCCAGCTCAGCCGCAGCGCGAACACCAGCAGCAGCAGCGTCGCCATCACGAACGAGGGCAGCGACACCAGCGCCGTGGTGGTCACCTGCACGATCCTGTCGATCAGCTTGCCGCGGTTCAGCGCCGCCACGCTGCCCAGCACCACGCCGAGCACGATGGCCAGCAGCGCCGCCGCGAAGCCGATGCGCGCGGAATACGAGAAGCCGCCCTTGATCAGGTCGAACACGGTGTTGCCCACCCAGCCGGTGGACAGGCCGAAGTCAAAGTGCAGTACGCTCCACAGGTAGTTCAAAAACTGAATGCCCACGGGCTTGTCAAAGCCGTATTTCGCCTCCAGCGCCGCGATCACGGCGTCGCTCTTGGCCTTCTCGCTGCTGAACGGGCTGGCCGGTATGGCGTGCATGACAAAGAAGGTGATGGCGATGACCAGAAAGATGGTCAGTATCGCCATGCCCAGGCGCTTCAGCACGTAAACCAGGAACTTGGAATTCATCAGATCGACCCCCCAGGGAGATGATCGCCCGCGCGGTCCGCGGAAAAAAGCACATCAATTATATCATAAACCCGGCGCAAAGTCCATAACCATTTGCAAGAACATAACCATTTGCGTGAAAATAAACAACCTTGCCACGCGCGGGGTTTTATTCTATAATACTTGTGGACGGCGCGTGCCGCCGAATACGCGAACCGGAGGAGAACACCATGCCTGAACTGAAGCTGCCCTTCCTGGGCCACGGCGGCGACTACAACCCCGACCAGTGGCGCGATACCCCCGACATACTGGACGAGGACATCCGCCTGATGAAGCTCTCCGACTGCAACCTGATGAGCGTGGGCATATTCGCCTGGGCGGCCCTGGAGCCGGAGGAGGGCGTGTACGACTTCGACTGGCTGCAGGACGTGCTGGACCGGCTGCACGCGGCGGGCATCTCCGCCTTCCTGGCCACGCCCAGCGGCGCGCGCCCGGCCTGGATGAGCCAAAAATACCCTGAGGTTTTGCGGGTGCGGCCCGACGGGCTGCGCAACCTGCACGGCGAGCGCCACAACCACTGCTTCACCTCGCCGGTGTACCGGGGCTTTGTGAACCGCATGAACACGGCGCTGGCCCGGCGCTTCGGCAATCACCCGGCGGTGGTGGGCTGGCACATCTCCAACGAGTACGGCGGCGAGTGCCACTGCGAAAAATGCCAGCAGGCCTTCCGGGACTTCCTGAAGGCGCGCTACGGCACGCTGGAAAAGCTGAATAAGGCCTGGTGGACGGGCTTCTGGAGCAAGACCTATACCGACTGGAGCCAGCTGCACAGCCCGACGCCGCTGGGCGAGAGCGGGCTGCACGGGCTGAACCTGGCCTGGCGGCGCTTCGTCAC
>JAFYBB010000359.1 GCA_017540445.1 Clostridia bacterium
AGAAGGACTGGAAGGATGCCGGCAAGAAGCTGTCCGACATCGTCGACCTGGACATCTACGTGAAGCCCGAGGAAGCCACCGTGTACTACGTGGTCAACAAGCAGGTCGAGGGCAAGGTGGATCTGTAATTCAGCCATCCCCTCGAAAAGCCGGTTCATTGCGAAGGCAATGGGCCGTTTTTTTGTGCGCGGAGACGACCAAAATCACAGGGACGGTTCTCTGTGTCATTGACACAGAGAACCGTCCCTGTAATTTTGGTCTGACCGGATGACAGTGGGGACGGTTCTCGCTGTCATCTTTTTGGGCCAAAAGATGACAATGAGAACCGTCCCCATTGTCATCTTTTGGAGTCACGGGGACAGGTTCCTTGACTCATTTTGGGTACCAAAACAGGGGACCGGATTGCCGCGTTGGCCTCACTCCGTTCGGCCGACGTACCAATCCGGTCCCCATAAAATCAAAGGAATCCGTCAGGATTTCAACAACAACTCCTCACTCAAACAGGCTCCCGGGCGGGCGCCGACCTCTTCCGTCAGCGCTGCCGCGCTGCCACCTTCCCCTAAAGGGGAAGGCAATGGCGCCCCTACTCCCTACTCCCCAATGCCTATTGCCTCTTCCCCTTCCACGCCTCGATCTCCTCCAGCCGATCGGCGAACGCGGCCTCCTCGCCCTGGCGGGTGGGGGCGTAGTAGCGCTTGCCGGCCAGGGAATCGGGCAGGCAGGTCATGGCGGTGAGCTTTTCGTCGTAGTCGTGGGCGTACTGATAGCCCTTGCCGTAGTCCAGCTCGCGCATGAGGCCCGTCACGGCGTTGCGCAGGTGCAGCGGCACGGGCTCGGCCAGGGCCTTTTCGGCGTCGTCGCGGGCGGCCATGTAGGCGACCTCCATCGCGTTGGACTTGGGGGCCAGGGCCATGTAGACCACCGCCTGGGTCAGGTGTACCGAGCACTCCGGCATGCCGATCAGGCGGCAGGCCTGGAACGCGGCCACGGCCTGCTCCAGCGCCCGGGGGTCGGCAAGGCCCACGTCCTCGCTGGCGAAGCGGGTCACCCGGCGGGCGATGTAGATCGGGTCCTCGCCGGCCTCCAGCATTCGCGCCAGCCAGTACACGGCGGCCTGGGGGTCGGAGTTGCGCATGGACTTGTGCAGCGCCGAGATCAGGTTGTAGTGCTCCTCGCCGCTCTTGTCGTACAGCAGCGACTTCTTCGACACGCACTGGGCCACGGCCTCCTCGGTGACCTTCACGGACCCGTCCGCGTCCAGCTCGCCGTTGAGCACCGCCATCTCCAGCGTGGACAGCGCGGTGCGGGCGTCGCCGTTGGCGAAGGCGGCGATGCGCGTCAGCAGCCCGTCCGGCAGGTCGATCTGCTGGCCGCCGAAGCCCCGGGGGTCCGCAAGCGCGTGCTTCATCAGCGCCGTCAGGTCCTCGGCGGAAAGCGCCTGCAGCACGAACACCTTGCACCGCGACAGCAGCGCGGCGTTCACCTCGAACGACGGGTTCTCGGTGGTCGCGCCGATCAGTATGATGCTGCCCTTCTCCACGAAGGGGAGAAAGGCGTCCTGCTGGGCCTTGTTGAAGCGGTGGATCTCGTCCACGAACACGATGGTCTTCTCGCCGAAGCGCCGGTTCTCCTCCGCCTGCTGCATCACGCCGCGGATCTCCTTGATGCCGCTGGTGACGGCGGAAAAGTCGATGAAGGCGGCGCGGGTGCGGTTGGCGATGATGCGGGCCAGCGTGGTCTTGCCCACGCCCGGCGGGCCCCAGAAGATCATCGACGATATCCTGTCGTCGTCGATCAGCCGGCGCAGCACCTTGCCCGCGCCCAGCAGATGGCGCTGGCCGACGAAGTCGTCCAGCGTTTCCGGCCTCAGCCGCGCGGCCAGGGGCTGGTTGTCCCGGGCCTCAAACATGGTCAGTTGTTGCATGGCTTTTTTTGGGAGTAGGGAGTAGGGAGTAGGGAGTAGGGAGTAGGGAGTAGGGAGTAGGGAGTAGGGAGTAGGGAGTAGGGAGTAGGGAGTAGGGGGACGGGGGGACAGGGAACAGGGGACGGGGAGTCGGGGTCAGGAGATTCGGATGCCGTAGATGCGGCTGGCGCGGGTGCCGACGACGATCATGTCGTCGAACACGGCGGGGGTGCCCTCGATGTTGCCCTTCAGCTCGACCTCGGCCACGGTCTTGCCGGTGCGGCCGTCCAGCAGGCGCAGCAGGCCGTGGGAGTTGCCCACCAGCACATAGCCCTTGCCGGAGGGGCTGTACAGGCAGGTGGGGGAGGACCAGCCGTAGCGGGTCATGGACCTGGACCACACGGTCTCGCCGGTCCGCTTGTCCAGCGCGTACAGCATGCCGTTGGTTTCCCGGGTGCGGGCCACGTGGTAGTACACCAGGTCGGACAGCTCGCCCTTGCCCACGGCGGGGGTGGCGAAGCTGCCGCCGCCGTTGTCGTCGTTCTGGTGGATCGGGTCGGAATCCCGCGCCCACAGCAGCTCGCCCGTCAGCGCGTTCAGCTTGAACATCTGGCTTGTGCCGTTGCTGCCGCGCTTGTCCAGCTCGTTGGCGGCGTACAGGCCCACCAGGCCGTCGGCCTCGGGCTCGATGACCAGGCTGGCGTCGATGTCGTCCTTGCCGTCAAAACACCAGACCAGCTCCATCGTGTTCAAATCCACGCACTGTATGATGCCGGTGTTCGTGGCGAAGTAGGCGTAGTGATTGTAGACGGCCACCGAGTTCTCGGTGCCCATTTTGCCCCCGGCGGACTGCTGGTAGACGTAGCGGGAAACGGCGGGGGATATGGCCACCGAGCCGGTGTACTGCCGGGTGTTCAGCGCCACCTTGTACAGCACGCCGTTCTCGCCGCAGGTGATCAGCGTGTCCGACGCGCCGTCCACCACCGGCGAGCAGTCGAAGGCCCACCAGCCGCGCAGCGCCGCGGGGTCCTGCCCGTCCAGAAAGTACAGCAGCTTCTGGTCGATCAGGCTCCAGATGCGGGTGCCGCAGGCCACGCGCTTGCCGCCCACGTCGTAGATGCCCTGGCCGCAGTACAGCAGCGGCACGCCCCGGGGGTCCACCGTCAGGCTGCCCTTGATGGGCGCGCGGATGTTGATGGCGTCGCGGGTCTCTTCGCCGTCCTCCAGGTCCAGGAAGTAGATGTGGCCGTCCAGCGTGGCGTAGAGCACCTCCACCAGGCCGTCCTTGTCGCGCTTGGTGTCGTCGATGTTCATCTGGGCCCGCAGGTCGGCGGGCCAGCGCACCAGGCTGCACTGGCCGGTCCAGCCCACGCCGCCCCACTCGTCCAGACCGCTGATGCCCTTCTTCCAGACCACCTTCATCTTCGTGGGGTTCTCGGGGATCTCGCCGTAGGCCCCGCCGTCGCGGTAGTTGCTGCCGCGGAACGTGGTCACGCCCTCCAGCCGGGCGTAGTCCGCCGACGCGCCCATCTGAATCTCATTAGCGTCGGTCATGAATATGCCGTCCGTCTGCTCCGCCGGGTAGTTCCGGGTCATGCTCAGCAGGCCGTTCTCCGCCGGATCGGCATACGTCGCGCCTGGCGCCGCCTGCTGGAAGAACACCGACGCCGCCAGGCCTTCCGCCGGCTTCTCCTCCGGCTGGGGCGCCGGCTGCTGCGTGGCGGTGGGCGCCGCCGTCACGGCCCGGGTGGGCTCGGCGGTGGGCTCAAAGGTCGCTTCGGGGGTGGGTTCGGAGGTCGCTTCGACGGCGGGCTCAGCGGTCACGCCGTCCGCCTTCGGGGGATCGCGGTACATGTCCCGCAGCGGGGCGGCGACCTCCACCTCGGGCTTAAAGTTCTGAGCGCGTTTGGGCAGCAGCGATACCGCCAGCAGCACCGCGCCGCCGAATGCGATCAGCAGGCACAGCGAAGCCGCGGCGATGTTGAACGCCCGCCTGCGGGCGCGCCGCCTGCGCCCTCTGCGCCGGTTGTTTCTGTCCGTCATGATTGCCTGTCATCCTGTCATCAAATTGTTGTCAAAAAGAAATCATATTTCATTATACACAATGATCTTTGATTGTCATTTAAAAATGTATTTCAAAAGTATGAAGTTGAAGGCGCCAAAAGTTGTCACCGGGACGGTCCTGTTGACAAGAAAAGTTGTCAGAAGTTTGTCACCGGGACGGTCCTGTTGACAAGAACAGTTGTCAGAAGGACCGTCCCGGTGACAAGGTTTAACATTGCGATGAGGCGCGCGACATATACGCCGCAGGCGCTGACGTGACTCAGGGAGTGGGTGACGCTGCCACCGTCGCCGATCACGCACAGGTCTCAAAAGTTGTCACCGGGACGGTCCTGTTGACAAGAAAAGTTGTCAAAAGGACCGTCCCGGTGACAAGGTTTTTTCCTACGCTTCCGCGATGCGGCGGGCGACGTAGACGCCGCTGGCGCTGGCGTGGCTCAGGGAGTGGGTGACGCCGCTGCCGTCGCCGATCACGTACAGGCCCCTGTGGCAGGTTTCCAGGTGGTTGTCCAGGGCGACCTCCATGTTGTAGAACTTGACCTCCACGCCGTAGAGCAGCGTGTCGTCGTTGGCGGTGCCGGGGGCGATCTTGTCCAGGGCGTAGAGCATCTCGATGATGCCGTCCAGTATGCGCTTGGGCAGCACCAGGCTCAGATCGCCCGGGGTGGCGGCCAGCGTGGGCTTCACGATGCCCTCGCTGATGCGCTTGGGGGTGCTGCGGCGGCCGCGCTCCAGGTCGCCGAAGCGCTGCACGATGGCCCCGCCGCCCAGCATGTTGGACAGCCGCACGATGCTCTCGCCGTAGCCGTTGCTGTCGTGGAAGGGCTCGGAGAAGTGCTTGGACACCAGCAGCGCGAAGTTGGTGTTGTCGGTCTTGCGGCCCTCGTCCTCGAAGCTGTGGCCGTTCACGGTGACGACGCCGTTGGTGTTCTCGTTCACGACGATGCCCCGGGGGTTCATGCAGAAGGTGCGCACGTGGTCCTCGTACTTCTCGGTGCGGTACACGATCTTGCTCTCGTACAGCTCATCGGTGATGTGGGAGAAAATCACCGCGGGCAGCTCCACCCGCACGCCCAGGTCCACCCGGTTGCTCTTGGTGCCGATGCCCAGCTCGCCGCAGACCCGCTCCATCCACTTGCTGCCGCTGCGGCCCACGGACACCACGCACTTTTCGCACTCGGCGGCCTCGTTTCCAAAGCGCACCCGGTAGCCCGCGTCCTCGCCGATGCCCTCGATGGCGTCCACCTGGGTGTTGAAGAAGAAGTCGGCCCGCGTCTTCAGCCGGTCGTACAGGTTGCCCAGCACCACGTAGTTGATGTCGGTGCCCAGGTGGCGCACCGACGCCTCCAGCAGCGTCAGCCGGTTCTGCATGCACAGCTTCTTGAAGCGGGTGCCCGCGGTGGAGTACAGCACCGTGCCCTCGCCGCCGTTTTCCACGTTGATGCGGTCCACGTAGCGCATCAGGTCCATGGCCGCGCCGCGGCCGATGTACTCGTACAGCGTGCCGCCGAAGTCGTTGGTGATGTTGTACTTGCCGTCGGAGAACGCGCCGGCCCCGCCGAAGCCGTTCATGATGGCGCAGGTGGGGCACTTCACGCAGGCCTTCACCTTGTTGCCGTCGATGGGGC
>JAFYBB010000360.1 GCA_017540445.1 Clostridia bacterium
GGCCGATGGCCACGCGCTGGCGCTGGCCGCCGGACAGGGCCTTGGGCTTGCGCTCCAGATACTGGGTGATGTCCAGGATCTTCGCAACCTCGCGCACCTTTCGGTCGATCTCGTCCTTCGGGGTCTTCTTCAGCTTCAGCGCGAAGGCCATGTTCTGATAGACCGTCATGTGGGGGTACAGCGCGTAGCTCTGGAAGACCATGGCGATGTCTCGGTCCTTTGGCGCGATGTCGTTGCACAGCTTGCCGTCGATGTACAGCTCGCCTTCGGAGATGTCCTCCAGACCTGCGACCATGCGCAGCGTGGTGGACTTGCCGCAGCCCGACGGGCCGACCAGCACGATGAATTCCTTGTCCGCGATCTCCAGATTCACGTCGTGGACCGCGGTCACCTTGTTGTCATAGACCTTCTTCAGGCCTCTGATTGAAACGTTGGACATGGCTTCGGTTCTGATCGCCCAGCCTCCGCAGAGGCGATCTCGCGTCGCACACGCAGAGCGAACCGCATTACGGCAGGTCTCCACACTGCCGCACCGCGAACCGGCGGATGTGCTTCCTCCTTTTTGAATGTGCGGCAGGCCATTATGTGGAGTGGCTTGCCGCCATCGGAATGGGGTCGAAGGTGATTCAGTATTCGTTCAATATCGCTTCCACCTGCCCGCGCTCCGGCATGGAGCGTATCGCGCCCTTCTTCGTCGTGACGAGGTAGGCCGCAGCGTTGGCGAAGCGAAGCATCTGTTTCAGGTCGTCCCTGGTCAGGTGGTCAAGGTCGTGGTCGAGGATGTAGCTCAGCACGCTGGCGCAGAAGGTATCGCCTGCGCCCGTGGTTTCGATGGTGCCGCCCAGCAGGAAGCTGGGGACGAACGCCTTTATGTCCTGGCAGAAGGCATAGCTGCCGTTCGCGCCGGCGGTAACGTTGACGAGGTGAATGCCCGGGCATTGCTTTGTGAGGGCCTCGACGCCCTTGGTGAAATCGGAAGTGCCCGTCAGAAACTCGATCTCGTTGTCCGCGATCTTCAGCACGTCGCACTGTGACAGACCCCAGTGAATCTGTGCGCGGGCTTCCGCCGGGCTGTCCCACAGCGGCGGGCGCAGGTTCGGATCAAAGGAGATGATCGCGCCCGCACCCTTCGCCGCGAGCACCGCCGCTTTGGTGGCCTCGCGCACATCCTCGTGCGTCATGGACAGCGTGCCGAAGTGGAATATCCTCGCGCCGGTGATGACATCGAGGGGCAATTCATCCTTCCGCAGCATCATGTCCGCGCCGGGGTTGCGGTAGAAGGAGAAATCCCTGTCGCCATGCGCGTCCGTCTTGACGAAGGCCAGCGTGGTGCGAACGGCGTCGTCCATCAGCAAGGCGTCCATGCAGATGCCCGCATCCCGGGCGACCTGGCGCAGCTGGTGGCCGAACATATCGTTGCCGACCTTGCCGATGAAGGCGCAGGTCTTGCCCAGCTTCCGCAGCATCGCCAGCACGTTGCAGGGCGCGCCGCCGGGATTGGCCTCGAACATGGGGTTGCCCTGTTCGCTCGTGCCGCCCTCGGTAAAGTCGATCAGCAGCTCGCCCAGCGCGACCACGTCAAACCGCTTACTCATTCTCATCCTCCCCGTCAAAGCTCAAATCGTACTTCTCCACGTCCATCAGCACCTCGCCCTCGGCCTCGAAGCTGATCACATCCGCGGTCACGGGCGTGTGCAGCACAAATGAGGCCGCCTGCTCGCCGTCGTTGACGAACAGCTCCAGGCTGTGCTTGTCCATCACACAGCGCAGCTTGATGTTCCCGTGCCTGGAATACACCGGGAACTCGCGCACGTTCACGATATCGAACGGGAAGCCGCAGCGGCTGCGATCCACGCGCACGATGCCCTGCTCTGGCTTGAAGCGAATGGTGGTGACGTGCTCGCCGTCCTTGGCCAGGTTCATCTTGAAGGCATGGTACATGACGCTGCCGTTGGCGGGGCGCACGTTCACGGTCATGTCGATCACCCGGCCGCGTATGCCGGTGAGTATGGTCTCGGTGGACAGGGGCACGTTCCTGTAGCTGATCTTTTCGCCGTAGTAGTTTTTCAGCTCGCGCACCGGCTGCTGTATCAGGCGTCCGTCGCGCACGTTCAGTTCGCGGGGGATCGTCATCATGCCGCAGGTGCGAATGGTGACCGGCTGACTGCGCGCGGTGTCCCAGTTCTGCATCCAGCCGATCATGATGCGGCGTCCGTCCAAAGCCAGCAGCGTCTGGGGCGCGTAGAAGTCGATGCCGTAGTCGATGGCGTGCACGTTCTCCCGGATCAGGTGCTTCTTCTCATTGGCCTCGCCGATCAAGCACACCGTGCCGTTGCCCGCGTGGAACTCCAGCCCAATGGGCATCATTTCCTGGGGACTGACCAGCAGCACGTCCTTGCCGTCCAGCCTGAAGAAGTCGGGGCACTCCCACATCTTGCCGTACTGGTTGTGGTTGGAGGCCACGCGGCCCTGATACGTCCAGTGGAAGGCGTCCTCGCTCCTGAACAGCAGTATGGAGCCGCTTCTGTCTGAGGGGCGGTTGCCCACGACGGCGTAGTAACCGTCGTCCTCCCGCCAGATCTTCGGGTCCCGGAAGTCCGCTTCGCTGCCGCCCCTGGGCAGATCCGCCGCCGTGAGCACCGGGTTGGCCTCGACCTTCTCGTAGTCTACGCCGTCGCCCACGGCCAGGCACTGGGTCTGGTAGGGCTTCAGCGCGCCGTCCGCCTGCCGCTCTTCGCGCACGCCGGTGTACATCAGCAGCTGCCGTCCGTCGGGCAGCTCGATGGCGCTGCCGGAGAAGCATCCGTCCTTGTCGTAGGGCATGTCCGGGGCGAGCGCGGCGGGCAGACGTTCCCAGCGGATGAAGTCCCTGGTCTTGACGTGTCCCCAGTGCATCGGGCCCCAAATCGGCTTGTAGGGGTGGTACTGGAAGAACAGGTGATACTCGCCCTTGTACACGGAGAAGCCGTTGGGGTCGTTGATCCATCCGATCGCGCCGTTGACGTGATACGCCGGGCGCTCGTCCTCCGGCACGTAGGGGCTGTACTGCGCCTCGAAGCTCCTTGCCTTTTGCAGCTTTTCACTCGACATAGGTATGCACTCCATTGTGGTTTTGAAAACCTCTCCCGCCCGCTCACTGTCAGGCAAAGCGGGAGAGGCAAAGGGGAGCGGAATCAGTGGGCGACAGTCGATCAGCCTTCCGCCGCCGCGTAGCGGTCGTAGGCCGCCTGATAGACCTCCAGCAGCTTGTCCATGCCGCAGTTGCCGGACAGCATGCTCTTGTAGGACGCCCACTCTTCGTCGGTGGGGCCGCCGTTCTTGATCCACAGGCCTTCCTGCTCGGAGACGGCGCTCTCGAAGTCGGCCTTGTAGCGGTCGATGACCTCCAGTTCCTCCTGGGTGAACACGCAGTCCACGGGGTAGACCACCGGGTCGGACACGTAGGGCATCCAGAAGTCGTACAGGTCGGTCAGGCGCTCGATGGCGCGATCCTCCATGTAGAAGTAATCGTTGTAGTAGCTGGAGAGGATCAGCTTCGGGCCGGCAACCTCGAGCGTGCTCTTCACTTCGCCGGCAGACTTGCCGAACTTCGCCTGGGCCTCGTCCTCGGTGATGGACAGCCACATGCCTTTGTCGTCCTGGCCGGTGAACCACTCGCCGATGGGGCCGTACTGCAGCTGCATGACGATCTCGCCGTCATACCACCTGTCGAAGAACTTCAGCAGGTTCTCGGGGCTCTCGCACGCCTCGGTAATGGACAGCTGGCCGGAACTGGTGGCGCCGCCGGTGCGCACGGTCACGTTGTGGGTGCCGGAGGGACCGTCCAGCACGGGCAGGAACACATAGTCCTTGGAATAGCTGCCCATCAGCTCCTCGATGTACCACCAGGTGGAAACGCCCACATAGCCCTGCTGGCACTTGGCCATCAGCTGGGTGGTGTCCTGGGAGAACATCTCCAGGTCGATCAGGCCGTCGGCATACCAGTCGTGGAAGTAGGTCAGGGCCTCGCGGTAGCCGTCGTCGTCACAGACAAAGTTGACGGTACCGTCGGGCTGGAGCACCAGGTCGTTGATGACGTCGTTCGGCCAGTTGGTGAAGCCGAAGCCGGCGTAGAAGATGTTCTGGCCCCAGCACCACTGGTCAAAGCCCACAGACATCGGAATGGTGGAACCGGCGTCCGCGCCGTACATCCTGGCGGCCATGTCGTTCTCCTTGAAGGCCACCAGCACGTCGTGCAGCTCGTCCAGCGTGGTGGGAATTTCCAGGCCCAACTCGTCCAGCCAGGCCTTGTTGATCATGGAGAACTGGGGAATGGTGAAGATGGAATAGTCCTCTTCCTTGCCGATGCCGGCGGTGCCCATCTGCTCGGCGGAGGGCAGACCGTAGATGCGGCCGTCTGCCTGGGTGATGGCGGCGCGGATCTCGGGATGCGCCTCCAGGATGGCGGTCAGGTTCGGCATGACCTCCTCATTGATGTAGGGCGTCAGGTCGATGAAGGTCTCGTCGTCGCCGTAGGTGGCGAGGTCGTAGTTGGAGAAGCCGACGCCCATGAAGGCATCCGGCAGGTCGCCGCCGGCGATGTGGATGTTCACCTGCTCAGACAGGGAGTCGCTCATGGTGTTCCACTCGATGGAAATGCCGCACTCCTCCATCAGCTGATTCAGCACGACGTTGTTCTGGTAGCCCGGGGACAGGGCGGACTGGCCGCCCATGATGACGAATTCAGTCTGGCCTTCGGCCATCGCGGGAACGGAGATCACGGCCAGCAGCATGGCAAGCGCCAGCAGCACGGTAAAGATACGCTTCATGGGTTTCCTTCCTTTCTGTCTGTCGATGTTGTCAAACGGGAGCTCGGCCTCAGCCCTTGACGGCTCCGGCCATGAAGCCCTTTTCAAAGTACTTCTGCACAAACGGGTACACGATCAGCATCGGGGCCGCCGCCACCACGATGGACGAGAATTTGATCATCTCGGTGACCTTGTTCATCTCGGCATAGCCGCCGGAGATCGTGGAGGCCTGGGCGGCGCTCACGCTGGACTTGATCAGCACGTTGCGCAGCACCAGGGGCAGCGGCGCCTTCTCCGCGCCGGTCAGGTAGATCAGGGCGGTGAACCAGTCGTTCCAGTAGGCCACCATGCAGAACACCACCATGACCGCCATGATGGGCATCGACAGCGGAATGACGATGCGCAGGAACGTCCTGAGCTTCGAGCAGCCGTCGATTTCGCTGGCCTCGATCAATTCGTGCGGAATCGAGTTCTGGAAGTAGTTGCGCACGATGATCATGTTGCCCACGCCCACGCCGCCGGGGAGGAACAGCGCCCACATGTTGTTGATGAGGCCCGTCTGCTTCACGACCAGGTAGGTGGGCACCAGACCGCCGCCGAAGTACATCGTGATGATGAAGAACACGCTGAAGAACTTGCGCCCCGGCAGGTCCCTCTGGGCCAGCGGATAGGCCGAGATGTACAGCATGGTGACGGAAAACACCGTGCCGATGATGGTGTACTTGATGGAATTCAGGTAGCCGGTGGGGATGTTCGGGTCCGCGAGCACCGCCTTGTAGCCGTCCAGCGTGAAGCCGCTGGGCAGCAGGAAGGTCTTGCCCGCGTACACGTCGTAGGGGTTCGAGAACGAGGCCACCAACACGTAGTACAGGGGATAGGCCACCAGCAACAGCACGAATCCGGTGATCAGGATCAGTATCAGGTCGCTGGTCTTTTCAGACAATCCTGTGGAATTCCTGTTCTTTGCCATACGTTGCACCCCCCTTACACGAAGTTGACCTCGGAGGTCTTGCTCGCTATGGTGTTCACGATGAACAGCAGGACCAGGTTGACCGCCGTGTTGAAAAGGCCGACAGCCGTGGAATAGCTGTACTTGGCGTTTTCAATGCCCTGCTGATACACATACACCGCGATGACATCCGACGTGGCCTTGTTCAGGTCGGTCTGGAGCAGCCAGACCTTCTCGAAGCCGACGTTCATCAGCGAGCCCGCGCTCATGATCAGGTTCAGGATCGCCATCGGCAAGAGCGCCGGCACGTCCACGTTCATGATGCGCTGGAACATCGACGCGCCGTCCACCTTGGCCGCCTCGTACAGGCTGGTGTCCACGTTGGACAGCGTCGCCAGGTAGATGATGCAGCCCCAGCCCGCGTCCTGCCATATGCCGGAGGCGATGTAGATGGTGCGGAACGCGCCGGATTCCGTCAGAAAGTCGATTTGTTTCCCTATCAGCAGGTTGATCAGGCCGCCGGAAGGGCTCAGGAATATGCGGATCATACCGCAGACGACCATGATGGAGATGAAGTGGGGCGCGTACAGTACCGTCTGCACGATGCGCTTGTAGCGCGGAAAGCGCAGCTGGTTGATGCACAGCGAGAGGATGATCGGCACCGGGAAGCCCCACAGCAGGCTGAAGAGGCTCAGCAGAATGGTGTTGCGAATCATGCGCCCGCAGGTCGGAGCGGTGAAAAACCGTTCGAACCATTCCCACCCCACCCATTTGCTGCCCCAGATGCCCTTGGAAGCTTTGTAGTTCCTGAAGGCGATCTGTATGCCATACATCGGTATATACTTGTAGATAAACGTCAGTATGACCGGGATCAGCAGCAGCAGGTAGAGCTGCCAGTTGTCGGCAATGCGCCGACCCACTGATTTCCGCCTTGGCCCTAAAGCCTTGGCTTTCGTTGCTTGCATTCGGATCACTTCTTTCTGTTCAGAGTACCAGAGAGTCGGGTCTGTCCTTTGAAAGCATCGCGCCGCCGGTGCGCTGATCGGACGCGCTGGCGATGCCTGGCTTCCATACGATGGCGCCAACTCTTTTCACCGGAGAAAGACGTTTACGACACGATCACCTCCCCATGACACACTTGTATATGTAACGTTTCACCATTACCGGTGAATAAAACGGGCTTGAGCATCGTCGAAAGTTATGTATGAAACGTTACACAGTCCGTTGGATATAGAATAGCACAGTTGCAAACGGATGTCAATGCCTAAAGAACGATTTCCCATAATTTGTTACAGTTGACAATTCAATGATGGTATTTTTGATCAAATTGACCAATTTTCCTTTTATCGGGGGCTTGAGTCAAAATCGCCCTTTACAAATGAAATTTCATCTGCTATACTATCAATATGGATTGAATTTCATGTAACGATACATATCGGGGTGTTGATATGAGACGATCGGGCAAATCTCCCACGATGAAGGATGTGGCGCGCGAGGCCGGTGTGGCTTTGGGCACGGTGTCCAAGGTGTTCAATGGTTTACCCGTGGGGAAAAGCTATCAACTAAAGGTTGAGGAAGCCGCGAATCGACTGGGTTACAGCGTGAACAATTACGCCCGGGGCCTTCGCGCGAACAAGACCCACACCGTCGCCGTCATTCTCCCCGGCCTTGACCATACCTTTTTCAGCACACTGGCGGACAGCATCTGCTATGAACTGACCCGGCGCGATTACCGCATGATGCTCGTCACGACCCACTTCGATACCCAGGCTGAAGCGCGCTGCATCCAGATGGTGCGGCAGAACAAGGTGGACGGCATCATCGGACTGACTTATTCGCCGGATCTGGTCATCAGCGACGATCTTCCCTATGTCTCCATCGACCGCTTCATCAGCCCCAACATTCCCTGCGTAGCCTCGGATAATTTCGCGGGCGGCAGCCTTGCCGCGGAAAAGCTGATCGAATTGGGCTGCAAGCGTCCGCTGTTTTTGCGCATCGGCTCTGAAGTCATTGGCGAAACGGACAAGCGCGGCGCGGGTTTTACATCGACATGCGAGATCAGACATGTGGAATACACAGCGATGCGGTTCAACGACGCGGATGGAATCGAGGCGATCCTGCGCTTCCTGGATGAGCATATCTCAGACGGATGTTTGGAATACGACGGCATCTTCTGCAATACCGACATGCTGCTCTATTATGTCGTCAATTATCTCAACAGCCGCAAAATCCGTGTCCCCGAGGACGTACAGATGATCGGTTATGACGGAACGCGCATGTTCTTTTCCGAGGGTTACTTCTGCTCCACCATCGTCCAGCCTGTGAAGCAGATGGCCGAAACGGCTGTGGATATTCTGCTGAGCGAAGATCGCTCCAAGATGCCCGCGTTGATCTGCCTGCCCGTCACCTATGCGCCCGGCGGTACGACGCGGGAAAGCGTGTCCGACAACGGAGGCCTCCAATGGCGAGTGAATACCTGAAATGGAAGTACCGGGATGTCAGGCCCGACGCGCCGCCCGAGCGCACGAAGAAGCAAAGGGCCGCCAATTGGTGGCACTACCACAAATGGTGGCTGCTGGCGGGCGCGGTGCTGCTGATCGCGGCGGGCGACATCCTCTGGAACGCGCTGGGCATCGGCGAAGTGAAGCCGGATTACCAACTGGCCTATGTTGCCTCCGCGCCGCTCTCGGATGAAACGCTGGCCGCGCTGGAGCGCGCCTTCGCCGCGCTGGGGGAGGACTGCAACGGCGACGGGCGCGTGGTGTTCCGGGTGAATTCCTATGTGCGTATGGACACCGCGCAGGACAGCGACGCCGCGCAATACACCGCCGCCGCGAAGGTCAGGCTGATGGCCGACATGGAAGCCTGCGAGAGCTACTTTTTTATCTGCGATGCTTATGAAACGTTACACGAGAATTATGACATCCTCGCCAACGCCTCCGGTGACATCGCGGGCCCCGACGAAGCCCTCGGCTGTTTCGCCTGGGAGACGTGCCCGAAGCTCATGGAGCTGGCGGTCGATCAACAGGAAATGACCGGGCTATTTTTTGCCCGGCGCGGCTTTTGGCAGGATCGGACATGTGGGTACAGGGAACAATGCGACGCGCTGTGGGAACGACTGACGGAGGGAGCGGAATAATGCGGACACTCAGAAGGATATGGCTGTTCATCATGCAGAAGTGGCTGATCATACCGATCATCGTCGCGCTGATCGCCGGCGTCGCGCTGCTGATCCCCAACCTCTCCCACTATCCCTCGCGGGCCGACGACGGCGCCGCGTGGGACAGAAACTGGGAGATGCTGGGCACGGTTCTGGGCGTCGAGGCGCCGGGCAACGGCTTCACGCTGCTGAACAACGATACCGCGCTGGCCGGGGACGACACCTACTACGCCTCCTGGGTCAGCGGCGAGGCGGCGGATTACATCAATGCCGAAGGCAAGCACGTGGACCTCTACCCGGCGCAAATCTACCTGTTGTTGTACGGCTGCGCGGACGAGGCGGCGGCCGTGGACGCCAAGGCGGACTGGATGGCGCGGGAGGAGGAGACCTACGCCGTACGGGAACGCCGGGAGGAATCCCATAACGGCCAGAACTATTCCCTGCTCCTGTACGATTGCGGCTCCGACACCAATCCTTACAGCCGCGGCATATCCGCCTTCTCGACGCTCGGCAGCTATACCGTCATCGCGGAGTTGACCTGTACGGATGCCTTCGAGGGCGACGAGCAGGCCCTCCTCGCGGATTTCCTGAACGGCTGCCACTACGGCTCCGACAATCTGAAGAAATAAGGGGGTGACCGACATGGCGTTCTTTCGGGACGACACGGACTATACCCACCGGCAGACGGGCTTCGCGCGCTACAAGCAGCTGATGTCCTTCTACGGCTTCAACTGGCTGCGCGTCAACCTGTTCACCGCCGCCGGGGCGCTGCCGTTGGCGGCGGGCATACTCTTTGCCATACTGACATCCAGCCTGGTGCTGTTGCTGCCGCTCTCGCTGATTGGCGGCATGATCTTCGGGCCGTTCCTGGCCGGGCTGGTGGACGGCATCATGCGCGGCCTGCGGGACGCCCCGGGCAACTGGTGGAAAAACTACAAAAAGAGCTGGAAACAGAACTGGAAGAGCAGCCTGCTGCCCGGCGCGTTCCTCGGCTTCTTCGTCGGCCTGTTCTCGTTCATGTTCCACATCATGGGCAGCGCGAAGGTCGCGCCGTCACTGAGCACGGTTTTGATGATGCTGCTCAGCGCGGCGGTGATCGTCTGGTTCAGCACCCTATACTGGCCGCAGCTGGTGCTCTTTCAGCAGAGCTTTGTCAATCGCGCGCGCAACGCTCTGCTGTTCACCATCAAGCACTCGGTGCGCGTATTGGTCGCGGTATTGATACAGTGCGTCTGGATCGCTTTGATCGTTTTGCTCGCGCCGTGGACCATCGTCGTCGTTCCCTTCCTCGGCTTCTGGTTCCCGATCTTCCTGGCCCAGTACCGCATCTACGACGATCTGAACCGGGACCTGCGCATTGAAGAGCAGTTCATGCCCATCGAGGGCGACCCCTGGGCGGAGGATCAATTCGAACAGGGCGAAAACGACGGGGACGTGCCGCAGGATATGCACGAGGACGGCACGCGCCGCTGGGAGGCGCTGCTGCGCGACATCGAAGCTAACAAGGGGGGCAGGCCGTAATGGAACCCATCGCCGTCAACCGCGTCACCATCACGCGGGAGCTGTTCGCGGAGAGCCACGCCGCCGTGTTCTCCCATCGCCGCCGGAAGATGCTGCTCTACTGCGGCATCGTGTTCCTCGCGTTCGGATTGATCCTGCTGGCCGTGCAGGCGCGTTTTCCCGTCGCCTCCGCGCTGTGCGTGCCCGCGCTGCTCAGCGGCGTCATCGTCGTCGTGTGGGCGCTTACGCTCGAAAAGACGGAGCTTAAGAAGAAGTACAGGGCCTTCCAACGCAGAAACGGCGATGACTCCGAGCGCGTCATTACTTGTTATCACAACCACCTTACCGTCGATACAGGCACAGGCGAGCCCGTACAAATCGACTATCCCGATATCAAGGAGCACAAGGAAACCGAACACCTGATCCTGCTGCTCTGCAACGATCATACCGGCATACACCTGGCAAAGGACGGCTTTGTAACGGGCACTCTCCCAACCCTGTTGGCTGCCATCGAAAAGGCAAAGGAAGAGGCGGAACGATCTGTCGGTCTGATTGCTTAGTCAACAGATAAAGGGCGGTCTTAAAATGCGTGTTGCATGCGTGAAGCATGTGTAGGGGCGGCCAATGGCCGCCCGCCTGAGTACGAAACGCATCGTACTTCCCGGCGGGCGGCGCATCGCCGCCCCTACAACATGTACATGCTTGAACGCTTGTCTGTTTTGAGACCGCCCCTGCTGTTTGGTCCCCGGGATATTCCGCTCAGTTCTCCTGCTGGCCGGTCTGTGGGTTCCAGCGCTGCATGTTGCGCCGCCACTTGGCCTCGTAGACCTGCTGCAATTCCTCCGCGGTGATGTCGTAGCACAGCAGCACGTCGCCGTAGTACATCAGTACGTCCGTCATCTCCTCCACGAATTGCCGGCGGACCTCGGGGTCCTCCATGATCTGTTTAGCGCCCTTCTTCTTGACGACGTCGATGACCTCGCCCAACTCGCAGATCATCCACAGTATCTGGTTGCGGCCCTCCTCGGGCTCCATGTGGGCCCAGACGGCCTTGTAGCGCTCCTGAAGCCGGCGCTGCATGTCCAGTATGGCGTTCACGGTAAAGTCAGACATGGGTTTTCCTCCTGCACAAAAAGAGGGGCTGTTGCAACAGCCCCTCTTGGGGCTGTGTGCCGGGCATGGCGCACATCTAACCGGTGAAAGTCCGGTCGCGGGTATTTACCGCCAAGCGTAGCGAACCGCAAGCTGCTGGTGGCGACGCCAGGAGGGGAGGAAGCGGTGTAGCAAAGTCCAGGAGCCTACGAA
>JAFYBB010000361.1 GCA_017540445.1 Clostridia bacterium
ACGGGGCTGACCTTTGAGGCCGACGCCTTCTCGCTGTACGCCGTGGTCATCGCCGACACCATACAGACGCGCTACATCTCCGCCGACGGCAGGACCTGGCAGATCGAGCTTGCCTACGGCGCGGACGCGAACATCCCCGCGGGCGCCGAGCTGCGCGCCGGCGAGCTGATCGGCAGCAGCGCCGCGAATTACACCGCCCGGGCCGCCGAGGCGCTGGACGTGGCCGCGGACGAGTTGGCCTATGCCAAGGCGCTGGACATCTCCATTGTGAAGGACGGTCGCCGGGTACAGCCCGACGCGCCCGTGAAGGTGTCCATCAGGCTGCTGGACGCCCCCGAACAGGACGACAATACCCAAGTCAGCGTGCTTCACTTCGGCGAAGAAGTGAAGGCGCTGGACTGCGCCCTGAACGAGGACGTCGTAGAGTTTGACGCCGAGAGCTTCTCGGTGTACGTGGTGACGTTCTCAGCTCAGACTCTTTCCGGGTCTGAAGCATCGGAATACGCTTACACGATCCGAAACGGTGAAACGATTGCGCTGAGCAATGTGCTTGGCAGCCTGTCGATTCCCAAGAATGGCGAGGATACAAACGGATATTACACAGTATCAGATATCGCTCAAGCATCCGTAACCGAAGGCGAGGGCCTGACGGTAACAGCAATAGAAGACGACTGGAGCATCACCTGTTCCGCCGGCTTCAGCGAAGGCAGGAGCCTGTCGCTTATAATGCAGGATGGGCAAATAGTAACCATCTCGTTGACAAGCCGGGAACTCATTCCTGTGACCATCACCGCAGACGACTTGAGCAAGGCCTTTGGTGCTTCCGACCCCGAGTTGACGGCGACGGTGACGGGCGAGGTCGGTAACGATACGATCAACTACACGTTGAGCCGTGCGGAAGGCGAGAATGTGGGCGAGTATACCATCACCGTGACGGCAGGCGAGAACCCGAACTATGATGTGACCGTGGTGAACGGCACGTTTACGATCAACGCCAAGGCGATCACCGTCAAGGCTGACGACGCGAGCAAGGCCTATGGCGACGATGACCCCGATCTGACGGCGACGGTGAACGGGCTTGTCGGCGAGGATACAATCACATATACCGTCAGTCGCGAAGCGGGCGAGGATGTGGGCGCGTATACCATTACGCCCGCCGGCGAAGCGACGCAGGGCAACTATACCGTGACGTATGAGACAGGCACGCTGACCGTCACGAAGGCGACGGCGACGGTGACCGCAGATGCGAAGACGAAGACCTACGGCGACGCCGACCCCGAGTTGACGGCGACGGTGACGGGCCTGAAGAACGGTGACGCGGAGAGCGACATTACCTACATCCTCTCCCGCGCCGAGGGCGAGGATGTAGGCGAGTATACCATCACGCCCGCCGGCGAAGCTGCCCAGGGCAATTATATGGTAAACTTTGTCAGCGGCACGCTGGAAGTGACCCAGAAGGCCGTCACCGTCACCGCGGACAGCGCGACCAAGGTCTACGACGGCACGGCGCTGACGGTGGACAGCTATACCAATACCGACCTGGCGGCGGGCGACAGCATCGAATCCGTCACCGTGACCGGCTCCCAGACGGTGGCTGGCAGCAGCGACAACGTTCCGAGCGACGCGAAGATCGTCAATGCCGCAGGCGAGGATGTGACCGCCAGCTATGAAATCACCTATGCCAACGGCACGCTCCAGGTTGCCTCGTTCAGTAGAGCGTTTGTCTCTCTGGAAGGCAGCTGGGCCAACTGGAAGGTCACGTTGAACTCCGAGCGCTATACCCTGAACAACGGTCAGAACATGACGCTCGCGGACACCTTCGACAACGGCGAGGTGGGCGATGCCGGTCAGTCCATCGATTATGCCAGCGTGACAATCGTATCTGAAGTGCCTGTCAGCTACGACTACAGCGGCAATACCGGTACGTTCGTTATTCCCGACGGTACTTCGGTGGTCATCACTTACCGCACGCGCATCACCGCCCAGCCGTGCGAAAGGGCAACCTTCCGGGGAACGGCGGTCCTGAAGGACGGCGAAGGGAATGCCATCGCTTCGTCGACCGATTCGCATGAGGCCGTCATCTATCCGAGTCCTTCGGACGTGGCGGGCTTTGGCGAAAACCATATGTTGAAACTCTATGTCTACGCCAATGGAACGATGCAGAGCGGCGTGGAAGGCGTGCAGTTTATCCTTCTGGATGCCAACCAGCGTCCCCTGGAGTACAGGGAAGGCGACAACAAGGGGCAGCCCGTCACCTTTACCACGGGCGCGAACGGCTATGTCAACGTCGAGCTTCATGAGGAGCCCGGCGATGTCGCCATTGAGAAGAATACGGGCTATTTTCTGGAAATGATCCAGGCTCCAACGGGGTACCAGAAGGACAACCAGCTCTACAGCTTCATGATAACCGACGATCCGTCCTACAGCTCCGGCGGCTTTTACAAGTATTTCAACGGCGACACCATGAAGGTGCGCCTCTACAGTGCCAGAGCGGGCCTGAGCGTGTCTCTTCGCTTCTCCGGCAGCTTTGCCCTGACAGAGGATCAGCAAAACGCGGTCACAGCTGTCCTGCAAAGAGAGGACGAGAATGACAACTGGGTCGAGGTCGAGCGCCACCCCTATACCGATTCCGAGTGGGGTGCGATCAAATTCACTGAAGCGCTGTACAAACAAGATCAGGAGTATCAGGAAACCTATCGCGTCGTCGTGGAGAACGAGAAGCCCTGGAATCTGCCGGATGACATCGTTCTTACCACAAGTTATTACTGCATCGTCAACGCGGGAAGCTCCGATCCGCATACGCAGCCGCAGGCGTTTTATGTGAATAGCGCGGACGACAGCGTGAACGTCGTCATCGACAACCGCTACGAGGAGCCGCAGCTGACCATCACCAAGATGAACAAGCGCACCGGCGCTGTGCTCGCGGGCGCTGAATTTGCGGTTTATAAAATTGAAAACGGCGTAAAAACCGGCGAAGCGGTTAAAACCTATACGACCGACAACGAAGGCAAGCTGGTGATTCGCGGTGGCGACCCCTTCGAATCCGAGACGCTCTACGGCATCGTGGAGACCGCGGCCCCGGCGGACTATCTGCTGCCCTTGACGGAGGAATGGCGCTACTTCTATTTCTGCAACGACGAATATCTGGAGCCGAGCATCCTAGCCAACCTGCCCGAGGGCGCGACGGCGATGAACCTGACCATGTCCGGGGACATCGTCACCGTCGATAACCAGAAGAAAACGGTCACCATCCCCGTCATGAAGCTCTGGCAGGGCGGCACATGGCCCGAGGGCAAGGAAGTCGTGGTCGGGCTGTATCAGTCCGTGGGCGGCGCGGAACCGACGCAGGTCACCCTCAGCAACGGCGAGCCCCGCACGGTAACGCTCACCGACTCGGCCCCCTACAATAACAACACCTTTGTGGATCTGCCTGCCAGGGACGATCAGAACCGAAACATCACCTACTCGATCAAAGAGGAAACCATCGACGGCCAGGATCCCCTTGAGACGGGCTATGTGCAGGAGTACGGCATTTCCGATGCAGGGGTGTATGTGGTGCGCAACAAGCCCGCGACCTCGCTGACAATCCGCAAGGAGTGGTATGATCTCGCGGGTAATGTGGTCACGGACGTTAGCCTGCTGGAGGCGCAATCTCCTGTTACCTTCGACGTATACCGCACGACGGACAGGATCGATGATATTATCCGCGCCGACGGCATCACCAACGACGAGATGACGGCCTTTGTCGCTACGCTGACAAGGGTGCGGGAAAACCTGACGTTCGGCAATGCGGACGGATGGACCAAAACCATCGAAGACCTCGACAAGCAGGACAATGAGGGCAATCTTTACAACTATTATATCCTGGAAACCGTGCCCTCCTTCGGCGACGAAACCTATGAAGTGGATGAAGCTAACGGTACCGTCACCATCAGGAACAAGGTCGCGCCGGAAAAGGTCGATCTCACCGTGACAAAGGCCGCGCTGGTGGACGATCCGCGCCCGGAATCCGATGACCGGGATTTTGAGTTCACCCTGTCGCTCATGAAGGGCAGCCATCCCATCCGCCACTGGCAGGTGTACGCCGACGCGGACAACTCGGAGAACAATCTGGTCACGGATTGGGACGGCAAGGTGACGTTCACCCTCAAGCCGGAGAACAGCATTGTGCTTACCCTCCCCGTGGGCGTTACCGCAACGGTCACGGAGACGGCGAACCCGGAATATACGGTGAAAACCAAGGTCGGTGAAACGATCCAAGACAGCGCAAGCTATACATATGACGTGGAAAGCGCTACCGCGCTTACGTTCACCAACACCCTGCGTGTTATCTGCAAGATCATAACAGACGACGGAACGCAGATTCCGTTCGAATCCATCAAGAGCGCGCTGAAGCGTCTGCGTGAACCCGGGACAGGTGAAACCTTTACCGCACCCTGGACCATTTACATGCTGGAGGATTATACCATCCCGGTGACCGACGTGGTTGACGTGCGGGATGGAGAGAGCCTGACCCTCACCACGGCGCTGACTGCGGACGAAATGTTCCCGTTTAAGCCGGGACAGGCCGAATCCGACCGCGCCACCGTCACCCGTGGCGGGGTTGGCGACAGCATGCTCACAAACGAAGGCACGCTGACGCTTGAAAACATCATCCTTGACGGCGCGAAGGACAGCTTTACAGCCACGGCTGACGGCGGCCTGGTGCACAGCATCGGCACGCTGAACCTCAACGATAAAGCGGCGCTGTGCAATTCTGCTGCCAACGGCGCGGGCGGCGCGGTCTATGCCACCGGCACGGTGAACATGACAGATGGCGCGGAGATCACCGGCAACCGCGCGTCCAGCGCTTCCGCCCTCTGGCTGGAGGGTACGCTCAACATGACCGGCGGCAGCATCACCGGCAACACAGGCGCGAATGACGGCGCGGTCGTGGTCAAAAAATTCACGGACAGAATCGAGTTTTCCGGCAACCCGGTCATTATTAACAACACCGGCGCGAATGGAAACGCCGCTAACCTCTGTATCGACTACGACAGCGATAACATCGTGAACGTCCGTACACCCGGCCTCGGTGAAGGGGCGCGGATCGGCATCTCCGCCATGGACGGCCACATGGAGATTGGCGAGCAGTTCGCTACGGCGGATTTCGACCAGAAAGCAAACCTCGGCGGCTTTATCAACGATGCGTATGGCTATCGCGGCAAGATGCAGGACGGCACCTCTACCAATGTCGTCTGGAACGGCCTGGAGCTGGCCATCGTGAAAGCTGTTGATCCCGTGGGCGCCAACGCCAACGACCGCTTCACGATCACGCTCAGCTCGCCGTTCATCAAGAAGTCCACCTATACCATTGACGGTACGCTGGATTATACGGTCTCGGCAGCGCGATCGAACAGACCTGGCATCATCACCCTTAATAATATCGCGGCAGGGAATCGGATCACCGTCTCCCCCCTGCCTGTGGGCGAATACACCGTTTCCGAGGTAGCGTCCAACTACACCCCGGTCTATACCGTGCTCGAAAGAGGAAGCAGCGAATCGACAACGCTCGATGACGGCGTCTTCACGGCCAAAGATGACAGCACCGTCACCGTCACCAACACCCGCAGGCTGGCGGATGTGAAGCTGACCAAGTCCCTCACGGACAATCTGGTGGGCGACGACGCGGTAGACTTTGGGTTTACCGTGAAGCTGACCGAGGCGGACGGCACGGCCGTGGCGAACTATACCCTCGCCGATGGCGTTACCACCAATACCAGCGGCGCGGCAACGCTGACCCTGTCCCCGACAACCGCCGCGGAGGTTATTCAGGAATTCAAAGCGCCCGTCGGCGCGACCATGACCATCACAGAGACTGCGGACGAGAATTACCGCGTCGAGGCCTCTGCCGTTACCATGCCCGCGGAAGGGGAGGGCACGGACATCGCGGATCAGGACGACTCGGATAACGTCGTTGCATTCACCGTCACCGACGACGGCGCGGATGTCAGCTTTTCCAACGTACGCAAGATGGCCACAATCGTGCTGAGCAAGGCTTTGGTGGGCAAGGTCTCGGCGCAGGAGGATTTCGAATTTACCGTCACGCTGACGCGCGACGGCGTTCCCGCGGTGAACTATAAACTGTACACGGACAAGGCTGATCCAACCAAAAACATCGTCACAGATGAGAATGGCCGGGCGGTCATTCGCTTCGGCTTCGGCCGCGACGATTCTACCCCCAAGTCTGTCACCCTGACCATCCCCGAAGGCGCGGGCCTGACGGTGGAAGAGACTTATCTGAATGGGCATCCCACATTCTACAGTACGACCTATGTCCTCAACGAAGGCGAGGTTCAGACGGGCAGGAAAGCCAAAATCGCTTCCGTAGCGGATTCTGACAAAACCATCGCTTTTACCAACACCCGCAATACGAACACGATTGTCGTGAAAAACACTGTCAACGGCTATTCCGGCAACGTGGTGCCCTTCACCTACACCGCCTCGGTGACCGACGGCGGGGAAAGCGATTATGACGATAACGGCTTCACCGACGGCGCGCAGACCTTTGAGCTGACTACCGACCAGACAAGGGAACTGGTCGTACCCTACGGCGCGACGCTCAAGGTTGAAGAAGGATTTATCGTCGGGTACGATACCACGGTTAAACGCGGAACCGCAGGCGCCAAAACTGCCTTGAGCGATACGTTTGTCGTAACCGTGGATCTGTCGGCTGATTCGCCGCTGTTGTTTACAAACAGGCAGCTCATCGGTTTGCAGCTGGTAAACAATCTGTCGTCGGATTTAGAGAACGTAACGGTTACTGTCGGCGACGGCAAGACAATATATCGCGTCAACGATGAGAAAACAGGTCAAACCGGATTGGGTACTAAAACAGCCACCTTGAGCATTGAAGCTGGTAAAACGGCTGTTCTCGAAATCCAGCATACTACCAGTACAACGGCCACACAGGGCTATACCGTTGAGGGTATGACCCCGCAGGACGGCTATTACTACACCGTCAACAACGAACCGTCCTTCCACGAGTATGCCGATCCTGCGGTTCAGCGCGTTTATGACATTGACCAATATACAGTGAAGGGCCAGCTCCGCTACAGCGTCAACGATTCCACCGTTACCTTCACCGAACAGCCGCTGATCAGCTTCGACGCCAACGGCGGCGCGTGGACCACGGCCATGGAGGGCTATCGCGACCGAGACGGCGACCGCCAGGTCTACCAGATGGCCGTCACCTCCGGCGAGACGGTGGCCAGGCCGACGACCGACCCCGTCTATCCCACGGCGGAGGGCATTGCGTTCCTCGGCTGGACGGAGAATGAGGCCTTTGCCGACGAAGCCCATACGGCGGGCGAGGACATCTCCGCCAAAGCCTATAACTTCGACACTGCTGTGACCGCGCCCGTCACGCTCTACGCGGTATGGGCGAAGTCTGCCCGTGACACGCGCATGGTCACCGTGAAAAACAGCTTCAACGAGGGACTGACTGTCACCGCAACGCTAACCAACAGCG
>JAFYBB010000362.1 GCA_017540445.1 Clostridia bacterium
ATTATTACCGCCACAACGCCATGGACAACGTGCTGAAGCAGTCCGACTTTGGCCTCGCGGAGGGATACGTCTTCTGCGGGGGCAACGTCGAGCGAACCGGCAGCGTCACCTATTTCCCGATCTATATGCTCATGTTCCTGGCAAAAGTGGAACTGCCGGACGAGATCCTGCTTGAAACGGACTTTTCCGATCTTGGGGAAATGCCAAGATGAAATAATGGACCCTTTGCCGTCCTCCCCCACTTGGATTGGCTCGATCAGCTTCCCGCCGGGCGCTCCGTCAAAACGGACACGAGATTTTCGACATTGTCCTCGACGGGCCGCGTTCCATCGATCCGGATGATCGGACAGGCCACGGTTTCAAGCCAGCCGAGTACATAGTCGTCAGGTCTTCTGTCCACAACGGAAAACCATGCGCGCTCCTTCTCATACAGGTCGCCGCCCGGGAGGATCCTTTCTCCGAATTTCTGAAACGAGCGCTCTCTCACGCGCCGAAGCCGGACCGGCTTCGGCGCTTCAATCAGCACGATATGGTCCAGCGACGCGATGAGCTTGTCGCCATAGTCGCCCTTGACGGCCGCGAAAATGAATCGGTCATTCTTACTGATCCTCTCCTCCAGAAGCCGGATCACTTCTTCCTTGCTCCTGGGCCCGGAAAACAGATAGGACGGGTCTGTCTTTGGGAACCAGAGATCCTCGCTGTCTATGAAATCGCATCCCAAGCGATCCGCCAGCATTCTTCCCGTCGTGCTCTTCCCGGTTCCGTTCAACCCGCAAATCAATATGCCCATCGTGTATGCCTTTCGGGATTCATGTGCCACACTGGGACCGATACCCTGCACGGAAAAATGAGTCAAGGAACCTGTCCCCGTGACTCATTGAGAGGCACAAGTCAGTGCTCCTCACTCCTAACTCCTAACTCCTAACTCACCCTTGCTTTCCCACTCAAACGGCAATACCGGCAGGCCGTCCGTGCCGAACAGGCAGGCGGCGGGGTCGTTTTGCCAGGCGTAGTCCACGGCTTTTGCCCCGGGCGCTTCCACGAGCAGCGCGCCCTCCGGGGTCACGCTGGCGCGGGCCGGTTTGCCGTCCGCCCGCAGGCTGTCGGTTGTTCCGCGAATGGGCCCCAGGGGCTTCGTGAAGCGCAGCAGCAGACCGTCATCGGCAGGCGTCACGGACTCCAGCCGCGGCGACTGCGCGCCGTCGCCCAGGCCGTAGGCCAGCTTCAGCGCCGCGTCGGCCATGCGGCGGCCGGGCTCCTCCTTGTCCCAGGGGTGCAGGTCGCGGCTGTCGCCGCAGTCGATCAGGCACGCCAGCGCGCAGTTCGGCACCGCGTCGCACACGGTCTGCTGCGCCCGGCGGATGGCGGGCCAGTCCTCATTCGCGGGGTCAGCGGCGTAGTTGGGCAGCTGGGCCGTTACCACGGCCAGCTTGTCGTTTTTAAACGCCTCGCGCCACGCGTCGATCATCCGCGCGAAGCGGGCGTCGTAGTGCCCGGCGTTGCCGGAGTCGGTCTCGCCCTGGTACCACAGCAGGCCCCGCGCGCCGTAGGGCGCGATGCGGCCCACCATGGTCTCCCACGGGCCGCCCGGGCGGCGCAGCATCCAGCGCCCGGTGGGCGGCGGCCAGGGGAAGTCCCCGGCCTTGGCCACGATCTCCTCCGCCCGCACGCCGGGCGATTGCGCCTTCATGGCCTCGGCGACGTCGCACCAGGCCTGCACCCGCGCCGCGTAAGCCGCCTCGTCCTGTTTAAACTGTTCGTCGGTCACCTGCGCCACCGCCGCGTCGTGGGCCGCCAGCATCTCCGCGCCGCCGGGGGTCTCGGCCAGGGCCTCGCGGCTCATCCAGTTGGAGATCTCCGTGCCGCCGATGCAGCAGATCAGCATGCCCACCGGCACGCCCAGCGCCTCGCGCAGGCGGCGTCCGGCGTAGTAGGCCACGGCGCTGACGTCGCCGCAATCGCCCGGCAGCAGCGGCAGCCACTGGGTCTCCCGCTCCCGCGCCAGCATGGCCTCGTCCACCCGGGGCTCCTGATTGACGGTGTAGAAGCGCAGCCCGACGTCGTCGCCCGTCGCCACCTGCTCCGGCCCGTGGGCGTCGTCCCGCAGGCGAAACTCCATGTTCGACTGGCCGCCGCACAGCCAGACCTCGCCGATCATCACGTCCCTGAACACCCGCGCGTCGTCACCGCAGCACGCGCGCAGCGTGTAGGGCCCGCTCGCCTCCATCGCCGGAAGCTCGGCGCAGAACCGCCCGTCCGCCCCCGGCGCCGCCTCGACCTCGGCGCCCGCCAGCGCCACGCGCACCGGCCCGTCCGCCTCGCCGAACACGCGGATGGGCATGCGCCGCTGGAGCACCATGTGGTCTGAAAAGACCGCCGCTACATTCAACATATTACCGTCTCCCGATTTCAGTGTCGTTTTCGGTCACGTCGCTGTGGGCCTTGATGTAGTCCACCAGCGCGTCCACCTCCGTGAAGGCCAGGGCCAGGTACGTGTCCGCCGCGCCGTAGTAGATGGCGATGCGGCCGGTGTCCGGGTCCTGCAGGGTGGCGCAGGGGAAGCACACGCTGGGCACGAAGCCCCGCTCCTCGTACCATTCCTCGGGGGTGATCAGGAAGTTCTCGCAGCGGTACTTCACGCGGCTGGGCTCGTCGATGTCCAGTATCGCCGCGCCGAAGGAGTACACGAAGCCCGAGCAGGTGCTGGACGCGCCGTGGTAGAACAGCAGCCAGCCCTCGCTGGTCTCGATGGGGGCCGCGCCGCTGCCGATCTTCACCGATTCCCACCACTTGCCGCCGGGGGACATCACGTGGCGGTGCTTGCCCCAGAAGGTCAGGTCCGGGCTCTGGCTCAGCCAGATGTCGCCGAAGGGCGTGTGGCCGCTGTCCGAGGGCCGGGAGAGCAGCTGGTACAGGCCGTTGACCTTCCGGGGGAACAGCACGGCGTTGCGGTTGAAGGGGATGAAGGGATTCTCCAGCCGGGTGAAGGTCTTGAAGTCCCGGGTCTTCGCCATGCCGATGGCCGCGCCGTAGTTGTCCTGGCACCACATGGCGTAGTAGGTGTCCTCCACCTTCACCAGCCGCGGGTCGTAGGCGTAGCGCGGCATCAGCGGTTCGCCGTTCTCGTCGGTGAAGGGCACCTTCTCGGGGTCGATGTCCCAGTGGATGCCGTCCTTGCTCGTGCCCATGTACACCATCGGTATGCCGTTCAGCCGCTCGCCGCGGAACACGGCGATGTAGCCGCCCTCCCAGGGCGCGGCGGCGGAGTTGAAGATGCGCGCGACGCCCGGGATCGGGTTGCGGTTTATGATCGGGTTTTCGGAATAGCGCCACACCGGGGAATCGTGGGTGTCGCCGGCGGGACGGTCCTGCCAGGGGATGTTGGGCAGGCTGGGGCAGTTCAGGATCTTGACTTTGCTCATGATATGAATCCTCCGATTGTTGTATACTGATATTTTAGCCCTTCACCGAGCCGTTGGCAAGGCCCGCGTACACCTGCTTCTGGAAGAACAGGAAGATCAGCAGCGACGGGATCAGCGTCAGCAGCACGCCGGCGCAGATGATGTTGTAGCTGCTCTTGAACGGGCCGGAGAAGGAGTACAGCGCGGTGGAGATGGTCCGCCAGGTGTTGGATTGCAGGTACAGATTGGCGTTGTAGTACTCGTTGTACACGCCCACGCCCTTCAGCACCGCCACGGTCACGATGGCCGGCTTGGTCAGCGGCAGCAGGATCCTGAAGAACACGCCGAAGTACGTGCAGCCCTCCAGCACCGCGGATTCGTCCAGCGCCACGTTCAAATTTTCAAAGAACTGCAGAAAGATGTAGATGGAGATGACGTCCGTGCCGCTCATCAGTATCATGTAGCCCACGATGCTGTTCAGCAGGCCGAAGCTCTTCATGATCTGGTAGGTGGTCACCTGCATGGCGATGCCGGGGATCAGCGTGGCGATCATGAACAGGTTGCGGATCAGGTTGTTGCCGGGAAAGGCGAAGCGGTTCAGCACGTAGGCCAACATCGAGCCCATCATCACGCTGACGGCCACGACCACGATGACCACGCCGAAGGACGTCAGAAACGCCCGCAGCATCTCGCCCTCGACCCACACCTGGCGATAGTTTTCAAAATTCAGCCAATTCGCCGGCGGCGTCATGGCGTTGGTGGCCGCGTACTCCTCGGCGGACTTGAACGACGTCATGAACGAGGACGCGATGGGCAGCAGCGCCACGAAGCTGGCGAAGATCAGCGCGAAGTACTCCAGGAACCGGATGACGCCCCGCTTGACGCGGGCGCCGGTGTTGAAGGCGGTAACGGAGGCGGTGTTGTTTGCCATGTATCTCTCCCCC
>JAFYBB010000363.1 GCA_017540445.1 Clostridia bacterium
CTGGTCATCGGCTTTACCAGCTGGGTCTGGACGGCCCGTTCCGTGCGCTCGCAGGTCATTTCGCTTCGAAACCGCGACCACGTGAACCTTTCCAAGCTGTCCGGCCACAGCCTGCTCCGGATCGTCGCCACCGACATACTGCCCTACATCGCCTCCTATGTGGTCATGGCCTTCATACTGCAGGTGTCCAGCGGCATCCTCGCCGAGGCGCAGCTGTCCCTGCTGGGCCTGGGCCCCAAGACCACCGAGGTGCCCACGCTGGGCCTGATGATGAACTGGGCCAAGCTGTTCGGCGCGTACACCTCCAGCAACGCATGGTGGGCGTACTTCCCGGTCATCCTGGTGATCGCGCTCATCTCATTCTCGCTGAACCTGATGAATACCGGCCTGGACCAGGTGTTCAACCCGACGCTGCGGGATTAAGGAGGCACACATGGGAAAGATTATGCTGGAGGTCAGAGACCTCAAAACCAAATACATCACCCGTTTCCACGAGGACGTGTATTCCGTGGACGGCGTCTCCTTCACCATTGAAGAGGGCAAGAGCCTGGGCGTGGCCGGCGAGTCCGGTTGCGGCAAGTCCACGCTGGCGCTGAGCGTGCTGGGCTACTATTTCCCGCCCCTGCACTACCGCAGCGGCGAGATCATTATCGACGGCAGGAACATCTCCGGCATGGACCCGGATACCGTGCGCCGCACCATACTGGGCACGGAGATCGCCTACATTCCCCAGGCGGCCATGAACGCGCTGAACCCCACGATGAAGATCATCCGCTTCATTGAAGACGTGATCCGCGTGCATGACCCGAAGGCGGAAAAGGCCGCCATCCGTGAGCAGGCCGAGGCCCGCTTTGCCGAGCTGGGCCTGCCCCGCGAGGTGCTGGACAAGCACGCCGTGGAGCTGTCCGGCGGCATGAAGCAGCGCACCGTCATCGCCATTTCGACGATCCTCTCGCCGAAGGTGCTGATCGCCGACGAGCCGTCCTCGGCGCTGGACGTGACCAGCCAGAAGATGGTCATCAAGATGATGCGCGAGCTGATGGAGAAGGGCTACATCAAGTCCATGATGTTCATCACCCACGAGCTGCCGCTGCTGTACAACGTGACCGACGACATCATGGTCATGTACGCGGGCCAGATCGTGGAGAAGGGCAGCGCCAAGGAAATGGTGTTCGACCCGATGCACCCCTATTCCCACGGCCTGATGGGCTCCATACTGGTTCCCGAGGAGGGCACCCGCGGCACCACGCTGACGGCCATCCCCGGCACCCCGCCGAACCTGAAGAAGCCCCCGCAGGGCTGCCGCTTCGCGGAGCGCTGCAAGTACGCCAAGCCCGAGTGCCGCTACACCGGCATCCCGGAGCGGTTCTTCGGCGACAACGGCACGCGCATGTACCGCTGCCTGATGGGCGTGGACGAGCTGAAGGAGGTGTACAGCCATGAGTGAGGCCAAGACCAGGATCAACAAGGATTTCACGAACGCCCCGATGTGCCTGTCGGGCCGCGGCGTCACCCGCGTGTTCACCGCCGGCCGCACCCGCACCGTGGCCGTGGATCATGTGGATTTTGACTTCCACGTGGGCGAGTTCGTGTCCATCGTGGGCGAGTCCGGATCCGGCAAGACCACCCTGTCCAAGATGCTGCTGGGCCTGCTGGAGGCCACCGAGGGCGAGATCCAGTTCATGGGCAAGCCCCGCGACATCTCCACCGGCGCGAAGAAGCGGGAGTATTGGAAGGGCATACAGGCCATCTTCCAGGATCCCTTCTCCTCCTACAACGTGTTCCACAAGATCGACAGCGTGCTGCTGGATTGCATCAACATGCGCGGCGGCAAGAATCTGCCCAAGGAAAAGAAGATCGAAATGATGACCGAGGCCTGCTCGTTCGTGAACCTGAAGTTCGCGGAGCTGACCAACAAGTATCCCTTCGAGCTTTCCGGCGGCCAGATGCAGCGCCTGATGATCGCCCGCATCTTCCTGCTCAAGCCCAAGATCCTGCTGGCCGACGAGCCCACCAGCATGGTGGACGCCTGCTCCCGCGCCACGATCCTCGACATGCTGCTGGACCTCAGAGACGAGACGGGCATGACCATCATCTTCATCACCCATGACATCGGCCTGGCCTACTACATCTCCGACACCGTGTACATCATGGAGCACGGCAAGTTCGTGGAGTACGGCAAGGCGGACGAGGTCATCATCAATCCCCAGGCCGCCTACACCAAGCGCCTGATCTCCGACGTGCCGAAGATCCACGAGGCGTGGGATCTGAGCACGGTGGATTTGAAGGCGAATTAGGCAATAGGCAATAGCAATAGGCATTAGGCAGTAGGGAACAGGGTGTTCCCAGAGCTTCCCCATGTCAATGGGGAAGTACCCGCGAAGCGGGGGATAGGGCGCTTATGACGATGGGCTGTGCGCTGCGACAGGCCAGGACCCCCACCACCGCAAGCGGTCCCCCTCCCCATCTGCGAATGGGGAGGCTTTTGGAATACCGCTCCCTACTCCCTACTCTCTAAATCAACAAGGAGCGTGAATCAATGGACATCAAAAAGCTCATCTCCCAGATGACCCTCGAGGAGAAGGCCGGGCTGTGCTCGGGCCTTGATTTCTGGCACACCAAGCCCGTCGAGCGGCTGGGCGTGCCCGCCAGCATGGTCTCCGACGGCCCCCACGGCCTCAGGAAGCAGGACACCGAGGGCGACCATTTGGGCATCAACGACAGCATCAAGGCCGTGTGCTTCCCGGCGGCCTGCGCCACCGCGGCCTCCTTTGACGTGGACATGATCCGCGCCATGGGCGAGGCCATCGGCGATTCCTGCCAGCACGAGGGCCTGTCCGTGGTGCTGGGCCCGGCGGTGAACATCAAGCGCTCGCCGCTGTGCGGCCGCAACTTTGAATACTTCTCCGAGGACCCGTTCCTCGCCGGCAGCATGTCCGCGGCCTACATCAACGGCGTGCGGAGCAAGGACGTAGGCACCTCCATCAAGCACTTCGCGGCCAACTCCCAGGAGCACCGCCGCATGAGCTCCTCCTCCGACGCCGACGAGCGCACGCTGCGCGAGATCTACTTCCCGGCGTTTGAAATGTCCGTCAAGCAGGCCCAGCCCTGGACGGTGATGTGCTCGTACAACCGCATCAACGGCACCTATGCCTCCGAAAACAAGTGGCTGCTCACGGACGTACTCAGAGGCGAGTGGGGCTTTGAGGGCTACGTGATGAGCGACTGGGGCGCCACCGCGGACCGCGTGAAGGGCATACTGGCCGGGCTGGACCTGGAGATGCCCGCCTCCGGCGGCGCCAACGACAAAAAGATCGTCGAGGCCGTGCGCTCCGGCGTGCTGGACGAGGCCGAGGTGGACAAGTGCGTCGAGCGGATACTCAACATCGTGTACCGCTTCGTCGAGCACGCGAAGCCCGATACCCCCTGGGACAAGGAAGCCCAGCACGAAATGTCCGCGCAGATCGCGGCCCAGTGCATGGTGCTGTTGAAGAACGAGGGCGGCATACTGCCCCTGAACCGGGACGACGCCGTGGCCTTCATCGGCGAGTTCGCCGACAAGCCCCGCTATCAGGGCGGCGGCAGCAGCCACATCAATTCGTTCAAGACCACCGGCGCGGTGGAGGCCGCCGCAGGCCTGAAGGTGACCTACGCCCAGGGCTACAGCGCCGCCAGCGACACCGCCACCGACGAACAGATCGCCGAGGCCGTGGCCGCCGCGAAGAAAGCCAAGGTGGCCGTGGTGTTCGCCGGCCTGCCGGACGCCTATGAGTCCGAGGGCTACGACCGCAGGCACATGCGCCTGCCCGACTGCCAGAACAGATTGATCGCGGCCGTGGCGGCGGCCAACCCGAACACCGTGGTGGTGCTGCACAACGGCTCTCCGGTGGAAATGCCCTGGATCGATTCCGTCAAGGGCGTGCTGGAGGCGTACCTGGGCGGCCAGGCCGTGGGCCTTGCCACCGTGCGCGTGCTCTACGGCGACGAGAACCCCTCCGGCCACCTGGCCGAGACCTTCCCCAAGCGCCTGGAGGACAACCCCAGCTTCCTGTACTACGGCGGCGAGGGCAATGTCACCGAGTACCGCGAGGGCGTGTTCGTGGGCTACCGCTACTACGACAAGAAGAACATGGACGTGCTGTTCCCGTTTGGCCACGGCCTGTCCTACACCACCTTTGAGTATTCCGACCTGCGCCTGTCCGAAAAGGCCATCGACGACACCCAAACCGTCACCGCCACCGTCACCGTGAAGAACACCGGCGAGAGGGCCGGCAAGGCCGTGGTGCAGCTGTACGTCGCGCCGCCCGAGGCCGACGTCATCCGCCCGGTGCGCGAGCTGAAGGGCTTTGCGAAGGTGGAATTGCAGCCCGGCGAGGCGAAGGAGGTCCGCTTTACGCTTAACAAGCGCAGCTTCGCCTACTGGAACGCGGAGATCCACGACTGGTTCGTGGTGTCCGGCGACTACGCCGTGCAGGTGGGCGCTTCCTCCCGGGACCTGCCGCTGTGCGAAAAGGTAAATGTCACCGGCACCGCCCGGGTGCCCCGCCACTACGACATGAACAGCATCTTCATGGACATACTGGCCGACCCGAGGGCCGCCGCCGTCGTGAAGCCGCTGATCGACAAGGCCCTGGCAATGTTCGCGCCGAATCCGGAGGAGCAGACCCAGGCCGCCGCCGAGGCCATCAACGACGAGATGGGCGCGGCCATGATCAACTACATGCCCCTGCGCACCGCCCTGGGCTTCAGCGCGGGCATGGTCACCGAGGAACAGATACTGGCCCTGCTGGATCAGATCAACGGCTGAGCCGCGCATTGAACGATGGGCGCGGCGGCACCGCGAAGCGCGGTGCCGCCGCGCTGAATTGTGTAAAACGCTTGCGAATCCGGGTTCATACAGGTATAATAGAGCCATGACGGCCCGGCCGTCCGGGCGAACGGAGGGGAGAACCATGAGCGAATATCGTTTTGACGCCGAAAGGGCGCGGGACGGCCTGGTGGCCGCGCTTCGGGCGCTGGGGGAGAGCCAACACTTCAATCGCGTGGTGCTGGGCATCTCCGGCGGCAAGGATTCCACCGTGTGCGCGGCGCTGTGTGCCAGGGCCTTCGGGCCGGAGAACGTGTACGGCGTGATGCTGCCGGACGGCGCGCAGAAGGACATCGACGACAGCGCCCGGGTGTGCGCGGCGCTGGGCATCCGCCGCCGCGTGATCAACATCGGCCCGATCCACGACGCGCTGAAGGGCGCCGCCGACCAGCTGGGCGAGCGGGCCGGGGCGGGGGAGTTCGCCGTGCCCTACAGCCGGGAGAGCGACATCAACGTCGGGCCGCGGCTTCGAATGACGGTGCTGCGCTACATCGGCCAGAGCCTGGGCGCGCGGCTGGTGGGCACCGGCAACCTGTCCGAGACCACGGTGGGCTACTGCACCAAGGACGGGGACACCTCCTGCGATTTCGCACTGCTGGGCGCGCTGACCAGCGTCGAGGTGGTGCAGGTGGGGCTGACCATGCCCGAGCTGCCCCGGGAGCTGGTGGAGAAGACGCCCACGGACGGCCTGTCCGGCAAGAGCGACGAGGAGCGGCTGGGCCTGACCTACGCGGACATCCACCGCTACATCCGGCTGGGCAGCTGCGGCGACCCGGAGATCGACGAAAGGATTCGCGCGAAGGAGCGGGCGAACCTGCACAAGCGCCGCATGCCGTTGATCCTGGACCCGTTCGCCGGGGAGGCGCGGTCATGAGGCGCGTGCTGGCCTTCTTTGGGGCCTTCAATCCGCCCACCGCGGCCCACGTGGACCTGGCCCGCTTCGCGATGGAAAAGACCGGCCGTGAGGGCGTGATGTTCGTGCCCTCGAAGTCCGCCTACATCCAGGGCGAACAGGGCAAGGACTACGCCTACAGCGACGCGGTGCGGCTCAAAATGCTGAAGATACTTTCAGGAAACCGGCCCTGGATGGACGTGACCGACTGCGAGCTGACCGCTGAGCGCCAGCCCTTCACCTACGAAACGCTGTGCCGCCTGCGGGAAGGGGGACTGGACCCGGCGCTGCTGCTGGGCTCGGACAAGCTGCCGGAATTGGAGCACGGGTGGCTGCACGTCGAGGAGATCGCCCATGAGTTTGGCATCGTGTGCCTGACCCGGGGCAAGGACGCTTGTGATGCAATGATCGCCGGGGATCCGTACCTGCGCGCGCTGTCGCCGTACATCCGGGTGCTGGAGACGCCGCAGGACACGAGGGACGTGTCGTCCACCCGGGTGCGCGAACTGATGTCCCAAATCCAGGCGCTGAAGCGCCAGGTCATCGAGCTGGTGCCCGGGGACATATTGGCCATGCTTTGAACGGAGGAGAATCGCATGAAACTGGATCCCATTGTCATATCGCTGCTGGACACCGACCTGTACAAGTTCAACATGGACCAGGTGATCTTCCACAGGCACACCGACCTGAACGGCGAGTACTACTTCCGCTGCCGGAACGAGGGCGTGGTGTTCACCCGGGAGATGTTCGACGAGATCAATGCCCAGATCGACCACCTGTGCACGCTGACGTTCCGCAAGGACGAGCTGGAATACCTGCGCTCGATCCGCTTCATCAAGCACGACTACGTGGAGTTCCTGCGGCTGTGGCGGCCGCTGCGGGACTATGTGGAGACCTCGCTGTCCGAGAGCGGCGAGCTGGGCATCGTGGTGCGCGGGCCGCTGTTCTCCGCCATGCAGTTTGAGATCTACCTGCTGGAGATCGTCAACGAGGTCTACTTCCGGATGCGCTACGACTATTCCGAGCTGCGCGCCTCCGCCGAGGCCCGGCTGAACGCCAAGATCGAGGGCTTCAATTCCGGCAGGTACACCTTCCGCTTCGCCGAGTTCGGCTGCCGCCGGCGGCTGTCCCGCGAGTGGGAGGACGAGGTGGTGCGCCGCCTGACCCGCGAGACGAACAACTGCGTGGGCACCAGCAACGTGTACCTGGCCAAGAAGCACAACCTGACGCCGGTGGGCACCTACGCCCACGAGTTCGTGCAGATGTACCAGGGCATCGATTCGATCCCGCTGGCCTACACCAACCACTGCGCCCTCGAGGACTGGTACGACGAGTACCGGGGCGACAACGGCACCGCGCTGACGGACACCGTCACCACCGACCTGTTCCTGCTGGACTTCAACCGGGCCATGGTCAACAACTTCAGCGGCGTGCGCCACGACAGCGGCGACCCCTACGAGTGGGGCGAGAAGATCATCGCCCACTACCAGAAGTACGGCGTGGACCCGATGACCAAGCAGCTGCTGTTCAGCGACAGCCTGGATTTCGACCGCGCCCAGGCGCTGTACGACTACTTCCACGACCGGGTGAAGGTGACCTTCGGCATCGGCACCTTCTGCGCCAACGACACCGACGTGGAGCCGCTGAACATCGTCATCAAGCTGCAGACCGTGAACGGTCGCGCCGTGGCGAAGCTCTCTGACAGCCCCGGCAAGGCCATGTGCCGCGACGAGGCCTTCCTGGACTACCTGAAGAGCTCCGTGGCCTTCCGCCTGGAGCGGCACCGGGAGAACAAGGAGTGGAGAAGAAAACTGGTGGAGTAAGGAGGAATCCCCATGACAAGGCCCTGGCTGAAGGACGCCGTTTTCTACGAGATCTATCCCCAATCGTTCTGCGACGCCAATGGGGACGGCATCGGCGACATCGCGGGCATCATCGAAAAGCTGGACTATATAAAATCCCTGGGCTGCAACGCGCTGTGGATCAACCCCTGCTTCGATTCCCCGTTCAGGGACGCCGGCTACGACGTGCGGGACTACAAGAAGGTGGCCCCGCGCTACGGCGCCAACGAGGACCTGTACCGGCTGTTTGAAGTCGCCCATGAAAAGGGCATCCGGGTGCTGCTGGACCTGGTGCCCGGCCACACCAGCGAGGAGCACGAATGGTTCACGCGCAGCGGCGAGGCGAAGCCCAACGCGTACAGCAACCGCTACATCTGGACCAACCACTGGTGGCAGGGCGGGAACGGCCTGCCCTACGTGGGCGGCGAGCGCGAGCGGGACGGCACCTACATACTGAACTTCTTCAAGTGCCAGCCCGCGCTGAACTACGGCTTCCTGAACCCGACCGAGCCCTGGCAGCTGCCGGCGGACCACCCGGACGCGCTGGCCACCCGCGAGGCGATCAAGGACGTGATGCGCTTCTGGCTGGGCCACGGCTGCGACGGCTTCCGCGTGGACATGGCCGACTCGCTGGTGAAGCGGGACGACGCGCAGAAGAGCGGCACCAGCGCCATCTGGCGCGATATCCGTGCCATGCTGGATAAGGAGTTCCCCCAGGCGGCCCTGGTCTCGGAGTGGAGCAATCCGCCCCTGGCGCTGCGGGCGGGCTTTGACATGGACTTCTGCCTGAACAACTGGGACACCGGCTATGCCTCGCTGATGCGGGACTACGACCAGCCGGTGAACAACAGCTATTTCAAAAAGGACGCGCCCCACAGGGATATCCGCCGCTTCCTGGACGTGTATGAAAAGTGGTACGCGGACACGGCGGCGCTGGGCTACATCTCGCTGATCTCCTGCAACCACGACACCACCCGCCCGCGCTTTGGCCTCGACGCGCGGGAACTGAAGCTGGCCTACGCCTTCCTGTTCACGATGCCGGGCGTGCCGTTTCTGTACTACGGCGACGAGATCGGCATGCGCTTTCTGGACGTGCCTACCAAGGAGGGCGGTTACACCCGCACTGGCTCCCGCACGCCCATGCAGTGGAACGGCGGCAAAAACCTGGGCTTCTCCACCGCCGACGCAAAGGACCTGTACCTGCCGGTGGACCCGGCCGAGGACGCCCCGACCGTCGAGGCCCAGGCGAACGACCCGGATTCGCTGCTGAGCTTCGTCAAGGCGCTTATGAAGCTGCGCCACGACCGCGAGGACCTGCAGGCCGACGCACCCTACGCCCCCCTCAGCGAAGGCCCCGGCGAGCCCTTCGTGTACCGCCGCGGCCGCCTCGTGCTGGCCGTGAACCCCACCGGCCAAACCCTGCGCGCCCCCGCCCCGGTCACCGGCCTGCGCCCGATCTTTGCGCTTGGCGAGGTCAATGCGGATGGCGACGCGCTGGCGATGGGCCCGCAGGCGTTTGTGGTGATGGGGGAGTAGCCAGTCAGCGATCAGTGAGGCGTTAGGAGTGAGGAGCAGAAGACACTGCGATCTCATGTGCGGTGTGCACGCGATTCATACCGCCCGAGCAGTAGGGGTGGCGATTCGCCGCCCGCCCAAAAGCCTTCCCCTATGGGGAAGGTGTCTGGCCGATGGCCAGACGAAAGAGGTCTTTGCGTACAGCCTCGCGCCTTTTTCGGAACAACAGTGTATCGTATGATGACTAAGAACACTTTTGGGTAATAGGACACTGGGGACAGACACAGCAGAACCGTCCCCAGTGTCCGGTAGGAGCTAAATCAAGATGAAAGAGAATAATATGATCCATAAAGTGGCAGTTTTGATAGATGCAGAGAATATAGCCCCCAAATATGCACAGCTAATTCTTAGTGAAGCAAGCAATTTTGGTAATGTTGTGTGTAGAAGAATCTATGGTGATTGGTCTTTACCAAGCCTTTCATCCTGGAAAACGCCTATTATGGATTGTTCCATTAACCCAATACAGCAATTCCATAATACAACGGGTAAAAACTCTTCAGATTCAGCTTTGATCATCGATGCGATGGATTTGCTTCATGAGGAAAGGTATCAGTGTGTTTGTATTGTCTCCTCAGATAGTGATTTTACAAGATTGACTGCTCGTTTGAGAGAATCGGAAATCTATGTGGTTGGGATGGGCGAACAGAAGACCCCAGCCTCTTTCCGGAGTGCATGCGATAAATTTCTTTACCTTGATCTTCTTGAAAAAGAAGTGAAGAAGAGTGAAAACATAGCAGCGGATGAAAAAGGTGAACAAATAGTAGCCCTACGCGAGAATGATCAAAATGGGCTTAATCTTCAAACTGTCATCGCCACAATCAATGGTATTATTGATACAGAATCTGACGAAGATGGCTGGGCCGGTTTGGCTGCGGTGGGGCATAAGCTGAATGCAAAGATATCGGATTTTGATGTTCGGAACTTTGGCTGTAGTAAACTAACCCAATTTATAAGAGCGCAAACAGTATTTGAGATTAAAGAAGAGAAATCACAATCAAACCCAAACATAAAAGTAGTATACATCAGGAAAAAGGTAAAGAGAAAGAGATAGAAGGGCCATTGGTGACGGTTCTGCTGTGTCTGTCCCCGGTGTCCCGTACGTTTGTGACGAGAATTGCATGTGCTTCCTGGATGTTTTCCTGACACAAAAAGTTGTCAGAAGGACCGTCCCGCTGACAAAGGTTTGTCCTCATTATAGCACATTGATAATGATGTGACAACACTAACGAACGTACAGTTTGCCTCTATCAACAGGGCCTCTCTTAAGACTCAGCGCATAAAGAAACTCAGCGCCAGGATCTCGATCACGCCGACTGCCCAGGCAATCGTGGAGGTCACCGACCAGACCCGAAGCTGATCTTTTGCTTCCGAGACGCCCAGCGTGCGGTTAACAACCCAGAAATAGGAATCATTGAACCAACCGAAGAACAGGGAACCAACAGAACAGGCTACTGCGCCAAGCAAGGGACTAACTGTCTTGGAAGCGATCAGGATCGGAGCAGTGATACTTGCTGCGGTGGTCATGGCGACCGTACCGGAGCCCTGTACGATACGCATCAGTGTGGAAATCACCAATGGCAGGAGGATCAGTGGAATAGCGGTTCCGGCCAGACCATTGGCAATGTAGCCTCCGAGACCCGAATCCGTGATAATACGCCCCAGTGCTCCACCGCCACCCGTCACCAACATGATAATGCCAGCCGAAGCCATGCCCTTCTCCATCTCATGCAACATGGTCTCACGGCTGAATGGACGACCCAGTATACATATCGCAACCAGCAAACCTATGCCTACGGCAACAATCGGCTGTCCGAGAAAGATCATAATGCCCCAGAAGAAGCCTGAAGCCTTAAGCGCAGAGGCGATGGTGTTAATCAGGATCAACACAATCGGCAACAGCAAGGGCAAGAAGGATGCAAAAGCGCCCGGAACATCTTCCATGTCCATGTTGAAAGCACTCTTATAATCCGGCTCGTGGAAAGGCTGCTCCACAATGTTGCCTTCCTCGTCGGGAATCCTGTAGTACTTCCTTGCCAGATACTTCCTCGAATAGACAATGCAGGCGATGGCCATGGGAAGCGCCAGGACAATCGTTAGCAGCATGAACAGACCCACGTCAATACCGAAGATCCCGCAGACACCCAGCGGGCCGGGAGTCGGGGGAACCAGAGAGTGCGTTATCACCAACCCGGCAGCCAGCGCCACGCCCAGGCCGATCACGGATTTCTTCGTCGCGCGGGACAGCGCCTTGGCAATCGGGGAAAGGACAATGAAGCCCGAATCGCAGAAGATCGGGATGGATACCAGAAAGCCGGTCAGTGCCAGAGCAGCCTCTTCCTTTCCCTTACCAAAGAGCTCAAGGAAAGTGTAAGCCATGCGCTTCGCAGCACCGGAAACCGCGAAAATCTGGCCCATCATTACGCCGAAGCCAATGATGATGCCGATATTTCCCAACGTGCCGCCAAAACCACCTATGATTGAATTGACGATGCTGACGCCCGATTTGGCTTCGCCCGAAGCATTCACAATGTCCGTTGCCGTCAAGGGCATTCCACCAATGACGCCGACCACGATTGTGCAAAGAATCAAGGCCAGGAACGCCTGTATCTTGGTTTTCAGCATGAGTACGATCAACAGTGCGATGCCGATCAAAAGACCGATCAACATTCTGACGCCACTGATTTCCATAAACCCTCCCAGATTATTAGTCCGATCCGTGCCAACTTGCACACACTTATCGCACAGCAGAGGCATCGGCAAGTCAGTCGAGCACATAGCCCGAAGGTCTTGGACTCTCATCCCTCTACCCGTAGCCAACGAAGCCCTGTCCGGAATGAACGGAGATTATCTGCACATC
>JAFYBB010000364.1 GCA_017540445.1 Clostridia bacterium
GGGCGTATCATGTACGCATCAGCTCAGGCAGGGCTGTTCATATACATATTCCCTCTTCACTGACCCCCGGTCGACGCGGTTGCCTGGCAAGCGGACGCGCTGGCGCGGGGGTCAGACAACGGTCGCAATGGTTAAATACTGTGTAAGCCACCTTGTAAGTATTGACTAACCGCGCGGCCGGATGGTAAATAAATAAGGGTATGGCGGCGACCGGCCCTGTTTTTTTGTCCATTGGAGGCGGGCAAATGGACATCATGTTTTTCATCAACAGCGCACTGCTGGGCGTGGGCCTGGCGATGGACGCCTTCTCGGTATCCCTTGCCAACGGCCTGAACGAGCCCGGTATGGGCCGCGGGCGGATGTGCGCCATCGCGGGCGTGTTCGCCGGGTTCCAGGCGCTGATGCCGATGATCGGCTGGGTCTGCGTGCACACGATCGTGCAGCACTTCAGGTCCTTTGAGCGGTGGATACCGTGGATCGCGCTGATCCTGCTGCTGTACATCGGCGGCAAGATGCTGATCGAGGGCATCCGCAGCAGGGGCGAGGACGCGGAGAAGCCCCGGGTGGGCGTGTACGCGCTGCTGGTACAGGGGGTGGCCACCTCCATCGACGCGCTGTCCGTCGGGCTCACGATCTCGGAGTACGGCCTGGGGATGGCGCTGGCCTGCGCGGCGATCATCGCGGCGGTCACGTTCGTGATCTGCGTCGGCGGGCTGGTCATCGGCAGGCGCTTCGGCACGAAGCTGGCGGGCAAGGCCTCGATACTCGGCGGCATCATACTGATCGGCATCGGCATCGAGATTTTCGTGACCGGCGTTTTCCGGTAGACAATGCAGAACCCTTTGGTATATAATAGATACATACAACGGCGTCCGGGGAGGCGAGGGGCATGGCGGTCATCTTTCACGCGGACTGCAACAACTTCTTTGCCTCCTGCGAATGCCTGGAGCGGCCGGAACTGAAGGACGTGCCGATGGCCGTGGCCGGCGACCCGGAGAACCGGAAGGGCGTGGTGGTGGCGAAGAACGAGCTCGCCAAGCGCTACGGCGTGAAGACCACCGACACGGTCTACCAGGCCAGGAAGAAGTGCCCGGGCATCGTGTTCGTGCCGCCCCGGCACCGCTTTTACAGCGAGATCTCCGGGCGGGTCAACGCGATCTATCTGGACTACACCGAATACGTGGAGCCCGCCTCGATCGACGAGTCGTTCCTGGACATGACCCGGGCGGTCTCCTGCCTGAAGCGCACGCCGCGCCAGCTGGCGGACGAGCTGCGCCAGCGCGTCCGTTCCGAGATCGGCATCACGATATCGGTGGGCGTGTCCTTCTGCAAGGTGTTCGCGAAGATGGGCAGCGACTATAAAAAGCCCGACGCCACCACCGTCATCACCCGGGAGAACTACCGGGAGCTGCTGTGGCCCCTGCCCGTGTCCGACCTGTTCCTGGCCGGCAGGGCCGCCGCGCAGGCTATGCGGCGCAAGGGCATACTGACCATCGGCGACGTGGCGCGGCAGCCGCAGCGGGCCATGCAGAGCCTGCTGGGCAAGCACGGCGACCAGCTCTGGCGCTACGCCAACGGCATCGACGACGAGCCGGTGCGCCTGTACGGCGAGGAACGGGAGGTCAAGTCCGTCAGCCGCGGGCGCACGTTCAAGCGCGACCTGGTGACGGAGGACGAGGTCAGGACCGGGCTGAGCGTGCTGGTGGACGAGGTGGCCCGGACCCTGCGGCGGCAAAACCTGAAGGGCGGCGTCGTGACGGTGCAGATCCGAAGGCCGGACATGACCGTCATCTCCCGGCAGACCGCGCTGGGGCACTGTACGTTCCTGCAGCGGGAGCTCCAGGAGGCGGCGTTTGAGCTGGTCCGCCAGCACTGGACGGTGGGCGAGGCCCACCCGATACGCGCCCTGACCGTGGGCGTGACGCGGCTGTCCCCGGCGGACCAGGTGACGGAGCAGATCACGATGTTCGACCTGGCCGGCGCGGACGACAGGCGGCAGCGGCTGGAGAAGCTGGAGGCCGCCGTGGAGGCGGTGCGCCGCAAGCACGGCGACGCCAGCATCACCCTGGGCTGCCAGGAGAACGCCGGGATCGGCGTGAAGCGCGGGGAAGAGCGGGGATGAAGGCGTCCCCTGAACAGCATACGGAACGGGTATGGAGGGAAATGGAACCATGAAGCCTTATCTTGCGGAAAAGGAAGACGTGCTGGCCGAGGCCGGTTCTTCGATGCAGGGCCTGAGCGAAGCGGAGGCCGCGGCGCGGCTGACGCGCTGCGGCCCCAACAAGCTGAAGGAGGGCAAGAAGGACAGCCTGGTCGTCAAGTTCCTGGGCGAATTGAAGGACCCGATGACCATCGTGCTGATCGTCGCCGCCATCGTCAGCGCCGTCACGGCGCTGTACGCGGGGGAGAGCCTGACCGACACCGTGATCATACTGGCCGTGGTGCTGATCAACGCCTGCCTGGGGGTCTATCAGGAGAGCAAGGCCGAGGCCGCCATCGAGGCGCTGCAGCAGATCGCCGCCGCCACGGCCAAGGTCATCCGCGACGGGCATCAGAAGACCGTGCGGGCCGACGAGGTGGTGCCGGGCGATCTGCTGATCCTGGAGGCCGGGGACGCCGTGCCCGCGGACGCCCGCGTGGTGGAATGCGCCACGATGAAGACCCAGGAGGCCGCGCTGACCGGCGAATCCACGGACGTGGAGAAGCAGAGCGAGGCGCTTTCTGCGGGCGAGAACGGCGAGGTGCCGCTGGGCGACCGGAAGAACATGGTGTACATGGGCTCCATCGTCACCTACGGCCGGGGCCACGCCGTGGTCACCGGCACCGGCATGGACACGGAGATGGGCGCCATCGCCGACGCGCTGACCAACGCCAAGGACGAGGACACGCCGCTGCAGGTGAAGCTGAACGAGCTGTCCCGCAAGCTCTCCGCGATGATACTGGTGATCTGCGCCTTCGTGTTCATCATCAACCTGGTGCGCAGCGGCGGCAAGGCGGTGCTGGACACGTTCATGGTGGCCGTGTCGCTGGCCGTGGCGGCCATTCCCGAGGGCCTGAGCGCCGTCGTGACGATACTGCTGTCCATCGGCGTGACGAAGATGAGCAAGAACCACGCCATCATCCGCAAGCTGACCGCGGTGGAGACGCTGGGCTGCACGCAGATCATCTGCTCGGACAAGACCGGCACGCTGACCCAGAACAGGATGACCGTGGTGAAGAAGGTCGCCGCGGACGAGACGCTGCTGATGACCGCCATGGCGCTGTGCTCCGACGCCCAGCTGGAGAACGGCGAGGCCGTGGGCGAGGCCACCGAGTGCGCGCTGGTCAACGACGCCAACCGGAACGGCCTGCCCAAGGCCGCGCTGGCCGCGGACCTGCCCCGGGTGGACGAGGCGCCCTTCGACTCACTGCGCAAGATGATGTCCACGCTGCACCGGGCGAAGGCCGGGCAGGGCTTCATACAGTTCACCAAGGGCGCGCCGGACGAGGTGCTGCGCCGCTGCACGACGATCTGGCAGGGCGGCCGGGCCGTAACGCTGACGGAGGAGGCGCGCGCGCAGATCCTCGAAGAAAACAAGGCCATGGCGGACCAGGCCCTGCGGGTGCTGGCCGCCGCCCAGCGCGTGTACGACGAGCGGCCGGCCTCCAACGCGCCGGAGCACCTGGAGCAAAACCTGACCTGGATCGGCATGTGCGGCATGATCGACCCGATCCGCCCCGAGGTGAAGGCCGCCATCGAGCAGTGCCGCAGCGCCGGCATCCGCCCGATCATGATCACCGGCGACCACAAGGACACCGCCACCGCCATCGCCCGCGAGCTGGGCATACTGGCCCCCGGCCAGATGGCCATCACCGGCGCGGAGCTGGACGCCATACCGGACGACGTGTTCGCCCAGGAGGTGCGGCGCTATTCGGTGTACGCCCGCGTGCAGCCGGAGAACAAGGTGCGCATCGTCAACGCCTGGAAGGCCCTGGGCATGGTGACCGCCATGACCGGCGACGGCGTCAACGACGCGCCCTCGATCAAGAGCGCCGACATCGGCGTGGGCATGGGCATCACCGGCACCGACGTCACCAAGTCGGTGGCGGACATGATACTGACCGACGACAACTTCGCCACCATCGTCTCCGCGGTGGGGGAGGGCCGCCGCATCTACGACAACATCCGAAAGGCCATACAGTTCCTGCTGTCGGCGAACCTGGCGGAGGTGCTGGCGGTGTTCGCCGCCACGCTGATGGGCTTCTCGATCCTCCGGCCCGTGCACATCCTGTGGATCAATCTGATCACCGACACGTTCCCGGCCATCGCGCTGGGCATGGAGGACGCGGAGGCCGACGTCATGCGCCGCCCGCCCAGGAACCGGAAGGAGAGCATATTCAGCGACAACCTGGGCTTTGACATCGCCTTCCAGGGCCTGATCATCGCCGCGGTGACGGTGTTCAGCTTCTTCGTCGGCGGAAGGATGGAGCGCGGCGCGTGGGCCGTCGCCGAGTCCGAGGTGGGCATGACCATGGCCTTTTTGACGCTGAGCATGATCGAGATCTTCCACTCGTTCAACATGCGCTCCCGCATCGCGTCGGTGTTCGCGCTGAAGCGGCAGAACAAAATGCTGTGGCTGACGCTGGCCTTCTCGATACTGCTCACGGCCGCCGTGATCTTCATACCGTTCCTGAACCGGGCCTTCTCCTTCCGGCCCATCTCCTTCGGCCAATACCTGATCGCCCTGGCCATGGCCCTGAGCGTGATCCCGATCGTGGAGATCGAAAAGGCCGTGAGGAGGGGAATCGTGAGGCGGAGGGAGAACGGGAAATGAGGAATGAGGAATGAGGAGTGAGGAATTGTTGTTGAAATCCTGACGGATTTCTATGATTCATGAGGGACCGGATTGCCACGTTGGCCTCACTGACGTGGCAATCCGGTCCCCTTCATCCAATCAAACCAAATCCCGTCAGGGATTTGCACCGAAATTCCTCATTCCTCACTCCTCATTCCTCACTCCTCCGTCCTCCGTCTTCCCCTCCCTGTACTGCGCGGGGCTCACCCCGAACAGGTTCTTGAAGCTCTTGCTGAAGTGGAAGGGGTCGGGGTAGCCGACGCGCTCGGCGATCTCCCTGACGGACAGCTGGGAATCCATCAGGAGCTTGCGGGCCATGTTCATGCGGTAGTCCGTCAGGTACTTGCTGGGGCTGGTGCCCACGCGGTCGTGGAACAGCCGGGTCAGGTACGAGGGCGATATGGCCTGCATGTTCGCGATGGCGGAAAAGTCGATGGGCTTGTCGTAGTTTTCCCGAAGATAGATCATCACATTGTCCACGAGCTCCGCCGGGCTGGCTTCCCGGCGGGGCACGATCTGCTGCTCCCGGGCCAGCATCGTGGCCTCCAGCTGGCCCAGCAGCTGCTTCAGCTCGTCCGGGTTCACGGGCTTGAGCAGGTAGTCCACGGCGCTGTTGCGGATGGCGGCCCGGGTGTATTCGAAGTCGTTGTAGCCGCTGACGATCACGCACAGTATGGCCGGGTTCAGCGCCCGCAGCCGGGCGATCAGCTCTATGCCGTCCATCTCGGGCATCTTGATGTCGCTGAACACCACGTCGGGCAGCATTTCGCGGGCCAGCTCCAGGGCCTCGGCGCCGGTGCCGGCGCGGGCCACCACCTCGAAGGCCGCGTTGGTCTGCTCGATCCTGTGGGCGATGTTGTTCGCGATCAGGCGCTCGTCGTCGGCGACGATGACTTTAATCCTTCGATTCATGGATGCTCGCTCCTATCCGTATGGCCGCGCCGCCCTCCGGGTTGTTCTCCAGGCAAAAGGTGAAATGGTTGTCGTACAGCAGGCAAAAGCGTATGAACACGTTGAGGATGCCCATGCCGTTGATCTGCAGCGACGGCAGCGCCCGGGTGCGGCGGATCTCGTCCATCTGATCGCGCAGGGTGTTCAGCGTCTGTTCCTCAAAGCCGGGGCCGTTGTCGGTGATGGCCAGCTCGTAGTCGTCGCCGTTCACGGTGCCGCTGATCCGCACCCGGTAGGGCGGGCGGCGGGTGGTGGTGAACTTGATGGCGTTCTCCACCAGCAGCTGCACGCACAGCTTCGGCACGGCGGCGCGGTTCAGCGCCTCCGGCACGTCGATGGCGTACTCCAGGTCGCCCTGGTAGCGGATGTCCATGCACCGCAAATAGTCGCGGGTGTGGCGCAGCTCGTCCTCCAGCGGCACCAGCTGCCCGGTGTCCGAGGAGATGTAGCGGAGGATGTTGGCCATGGACTGGCACATCACCGTGATCTCCCGGTTCATGCCCTCGTCTGCCATGGCCTGTATGGCCTGCAGGCTGTTGAACAGGAAGTGGGGGTTCATCTGGGCCTGCAGCGCCAGCATCCGCGACTGCATCTCCTGGTTTTGCAGCTGCAGCAGCTTCTCCACGTGCTCGGAGAGCGACGCCTGCATCCGCGAGAACGCGCCGTGGAGCGTCTGCATCTCCACCAGGTCCGTGTCCAGCGCGGGCAGCGCGGTGCGGCTTTCGATGTCGATGCTGCCGATCTGCCGGCAGATCGCGTCGATGGGTGCGGTGATGCGCCGGGACGCCAGGTGCGACATCACGATGGCCAGCGTCAGCGCGGCCAGCGTGATCAGCAGTATCGTGGCGATCTGCACCAGCACCGGCCGCATCAGGTCGATCAGGTCGATGCGCATCACCGTGTAGAAGTGCCCGCCGTCGCAGGGCACGCAGCAGAGCATCGCGGCCCGGCCGTCCACCCGCGCGCGGGTGAAGGTCTCCGGGAAGTCCAGCGCCTTCGCCGCCTCGAACAGCGCCGGATCGCCCTCGGGGATGGGGTAGATCGGGCTGCCGTCCCCGCCGAAGAAGCTGAGGGATTCGCCGTAGATGGCCCGGTAGGAGGCGATGGCGGCGGCGACGCGGCCCACGCGCTGGCGGATCTCCACAAAGCCGCAGCTGTTGCCGAAGTTGTCGTACAATTCCATCGCCAGCGTGATGAACTGCCGGCTGTAAAAGCCGGTGGCGTACTTGGACAGCGATTCGTCCGCGCCGGAGAAGTAGATGCGCTGGTGATCGCCCGCCGCCGTCAGGCCGGCGTACCAGGGCTGCGCATCGGCGGCGGCCGCCTCGACGCCGTTCTTCAGGCCGCTGCACACGCACTGGCCGTCCTTCGTGTACAGGTTGATCTGGTCGATGGGCCGGTTCGGGAACACGATGATCGACAGCAGCGTGGACAGCTTCTCGGCCTCGCCCGAGGCGCTGCGGCGCAGGAACAGCCTGTCCTGCACGCGGGTGGAGTAGCTGATGTTCATGGCCATCGTGCGCATCCGGTCGATCTCCTGATCCGCGGCGGTGGCGGCGGCGCGGGTCTGCCAGTGCAGCGCGGCCAGCATCTGGCCGCGCACGCGCGCGCCCAGCACGCCGGAGAACACCGCCGCCAGCGCGAAGAAGGAGACCACGATGATGACCGAGTACGTGCCCAGCAGCGTGCCCCGGACGGTTTTTCGCTTCATCGCGCACCTCCCTGTAAAAAATATACATGAAATTCGCGGGAAATCACCATTCCACTCCGTTTGCACAAACGGTATAATCGAAACATACCAAATGCACCTCAATTGTACAGGGTGGGTAAAGAAATGTCAATAATATCAGATGGGAGGATTTAACCATGAAGAGGATTCTTGCCTGTGTGCTCGCGCTGATGCTGGCGCTGTGCGCCGCCGCCGTCGCCGAGGACGTCACCATCACCTACATGGCCAGCCAGGACTGGGTTCAGGACGCCGAGATGGAGCTGGGTGAGAAGTTCACCGAGCAGACCGGCATCAAGGTGGACTATCAGATCATCCCCTCCGACCAGTACACCAATCTGCTGATGTCCAAGCTGAACTCCGGCGAGTGCGCCGACCTGTTCGGCTCCCAGGCGGGCCAGTTCGACATCGTCACCCAGCTGAACGTCGAGAAGAACGCCGTGGACCTGTCCGGCGAAGCCTGGGCCGCCACCGTGGACCCGCTGGCCGCCGCCGAGACCTCCGTGAACGGCAAGCTGTACGGCCAGCCCGCCCAGGACGTGTCCGCCGTGTGGGCCGTCGCCTACAACAAGAAGGTGTTCGAGAAGCTGAACCTGGCCGTGCCCACGAACTATGAGGAGTTCAAGGCGGTCTGCGAGGCCATCAAGGCCGACGGCATGGTCCCGGTCTACGAGGCCGTTTCCGACGGCTGGCACCACCAGCTGTGGTTCTGCGAGCTGGGCGTGGCCATCGAGCACGCCGAGCCCGGCACCGCCGAGAAGCTGAACAACAACGAGATGGGCTTTGCCGACAGCGCCACCGCGAAGCAGCTGGTCGATCAGATCAAGGAAATGGTGGACCTGGGCTACTGGGGCGACAACTACATGGCCAATGCCTATGCCGACGCCGCCAGGGCCATCGCCGAGGGCGAGTGCGCCATGACCGTGGCCAACCAGGGCTTCCCCACCGAGATCAACGCGGCCTATCCCGA
>JAFYBB010000365.1 GCA_017540445.1 Clostridia bacterium
AGGTCGCATCGTCGCCAGATTCGGCATCTGCGACAGCGTCACTGTCAGCGGAGGTCTGCTCGTCGGGGACCTCATCCGTCAGCGCTGGCGCGCTGCCACCTTCCCCATCGGGGGAAGGCTTTTGGGTTGATTCGTCGTTTCCAAAAGGCTTCCCCTCTGGGGAAGCTGGCTCGGCGTCAGCCGAGACTGAAGAGGTCTCGGCGTCCGCCGATTCGGACGCGGTGACTCCCATGCCCTCCTGGGCCTCGTCCGCGGGGACGTCCGCCGGGGTATCGTCCGCGGACGCATCCGTCTCCGCGGACATCCCCCACATACCTCCCGATCACATTCACCTCGGGACACAGCGGGTCGGGGTGGGCGATCACGGGGTCGATCCCGCCGTCGCCGTCGGCGTCGATGAACAGCGGGGTCCCGTCCTCCAGGAACCAGCCGTCAAACACCGTGCCCTCGGGGCATACCGGGTCCTCGGGGCGGGCGATCGCGTCGCCCTCCCGCGCTTCCTGGGTGGCGATCAGCGTGTCGTCTACGATGAACCACCAGGTCGCGACGGCGTCCTGCAGGGCTTCCCTGGGCAGCGGGGCATGAGGCTCCGGTTCGAGCCCGGCGTCATCTCCGCCCAGCGCCAGTTCCCCGGCCTCCTCATACGATTCGTCCACGGCTTCGCTGACGATCTCGTCCGCCGGCGGGGCGAAGATGTCGCCGTCTTCACCGGCGACGATCATCACGTCCTCCGCGCCGGGGATCCCCTCCAGCGGCGCTTCCGCCAGCGCGAACGTCGGCAGGGCCATAAGCATCGCGATCAACAACGCCAGGGCCTTCTTCACGGTGTACTTCATCGGTTTTCCCTCCATCTTAGGTCGGGTCGTTTCCTGAACGGCTTCGATCCAGCAGCTCAGAAAACGATAAAATGGTTCATACTGTGACAGCAACCCATGTTTCTGTCATCATAATAAAGCATCCGGAGGGATCGCGCATCACCCGAAAGTAGTATATTGACAAATAATTCTCGATTTTTACCTCACTATTGGGCTTATTTCTTCCCTGCTTGCGCAAAATCCGCAGATTTTGCTCGACAGATTGCCCCGCGCCGCGGGCTGTGGTATAATAAAAAAGCGCCAGTACGGCGGCTGAACAGGGAGGAAAACGCTATGAAGATCGGCATACTTTCTGACACGCACGGTCTGCTTCGCCAGGAAGTGCTCGACCACCTGGCCGGCGCCGACGCCATACTCCACGGCGGCGACATCAACAACCAGGGCATACTGCTGACGCTGCGATCCATCGCCCCGGTGTACGTGGTGCGCGGCAACAACGACAGGGAGTGGGCGGAGCAGATCCCGTACACCCTCGACTTCACGCTGGGCGGGGTGCGCGTGTGCATGGCGCACAAAAAAAAGGACCTGCCCGCCGACCTCTCCGGTTTCGGCCTGGCGGTCTACGGCCACACCCACCGGTACGAGGAGCTCCGGCAGGGCGGCACGATACTGCTCAACCCCGGCAGCTGTGGGCCCCGCCGGTTCAACCAGGCCATCACGCTGGCCGTCGCCGCGCTCGAAGACCGAAAGATCACCGTCACGCGCATCGACATCTCCCATCACGACCGGGGCATCAAGCTCGGCGCCGACCTGAAATCCCAGATCGAAACCGTGATCCGCGAGACCGCGAAGGGCCGCCCGGCGGTGGAGATCGCCGCGCGGCGGGGCTGGGACGTTCGCCTGGTGGAGCAGATCGCGCGGCTGTACGTCACCCACCCCGGCGTGGACGCGGACGGCATCATGGCGAAGATGGGCGTGTGAGCGGGCGTTACAGCGTCTGCCGCCTGACCAGCTCCACGTCGAACATCGTGTGCCGCTGTTCCAGCTCATCGCCATTCAGCATGCGCTTCATGTTCTCGATGGCCTTCAGGCAGATGGCCTCCGTCTGGTGGCGGATGGTGGTGATGGCCCGGTTGTTGTACATGGCGACGGACATGTCGTTGCACCCCACCACCTTCACGTCCTCGGGCACGCGAATGCCGTGCACCTCCAGGCTGCGAATGGTGCTCAGCGCGTACACGTCGGATTCGCAGAAGTAGCCGTCCGCAACCTGGCCCTGCTCCAGCCGATCGTTCACGCTGGCGAAGGCGCTGGCGTAATCCCCGGCCACGGGCACGGTGACCGACAGCCGCTCGTCGTAGGCGCAGCCGCTTTCCAGCAGCGCCTTCATGAACCCAATCTCGCGGTCGCGGGGCCGCCGGTCGGGCCCGTAGAGGGTCCTGACGATGGCGACGAGGCGGCATCCGGCCTCGATCAGGGCGGCGCAGGCCTTGTAGCCGGCGCTGACGGAATCCGTCTCGATGGCGCAGCACAGCCTGTCGTTCAGGTCTTCCGGCATGCGGTTGATGTAGATCACCGGTATCGAACGGCCCTCCGGGCGCGCGATCGGCCTGCCGGAGGAGAACACGATCAGCGCGCAGATGTTCATGCTGAACATCGCGTCCAGATAGGTCTGCTCGTTCTCGTAGTTCTCGCTGATGTTGCAGACGATGCCGATGAAGCCCTGCTCAAACAACCGCTCCTCCAGCTTCGTCACGAGGCTGTTGACGTATTCGTAGGAGAGCCTCGACACCAGTATCCCCACCAGCCGGGAGCGCTGCGTGCGCAGGTCCTTCGCGGCCTGGTTGGGCACGAAGCCCAGCTGCCGAATGACCTGACGCACGCGCTGCTCCGTCTCGGGCGAGAACCGCCCGTTCTGGTTGATGACCCGGGAGACCGTCGCGGTGGAGACCCCGCTCAGCCTGGCCACGTCCTGCATGGTTGCCCGACGGTTTGCCATTTGCCCGCCCCCTTCTCTGTCGCGTCGTCCATCATACTACCACCGCGCCGACGCGCCTGTCAATCGTTTTATTGCGTCAGCCTGCGCATGCCCAGGTTGTCGTTGAGCTCCATGAACTGCGGATCGCCGGAATCATAGGCGCGCCAGCGGGGCAGTCCGTCGCCGTTGGGATCGCCGTGCTTCATGAAGTTGGCCCAGTAGGTCACCATGTTCAGCGACAGCTGGTAGTCCGAGCCGTTGAAGGGCATCCAGCTGCGGTTCAGCGTGCCGTACTCGTACCACAGCTCCGCCGCGTGGGCCGCGCCCACGTTGTCCGGCGTGGGCAGGCGGCGGCTGAAGCAGTACAGCCAGGTCCTGCGCCCCAGCGCCTCCTGGAGCCTGGCGAAGGCGATGGCGTCGTCCAGCATCAGCTTGCGGTGAAGCGGATCCATGCACATCTCCTCCGAGGTATTGCCGTACAGGAACGTGGCGTTCCTGTGCCTTCCGGCGCTCAGCGTGGCGTAGAAGCCCTCGGTGAACGCCCGCCCGTCCGAGAGCGGCAGGAACGGCCTGCCCACCATCATGCCCTCGTCGAAGCACAGCTTCTCCGGCGGCAGCGCCAGCAGCTCGTCCAGCGAGGCGCAGCCCAGCTCCCGCATGAATTGCACGCCGTATTCCTCCCCTTCCCTCAGGGCCGGCGGGTTGCAGTTGCTGTGCTGGCCGAGTATGAAGCCGCTCTGCACAATGCCCTTTTTGAACAGGCCCTCCGCCAGCGGCGACACCGTCATCGCCAGCACCGTGCCCGCGCCGGCGCTCTGGCCGGCGATGGTCACGTTGTCCGGATCTCCGCCGAAGGCCGATATGTTCTCCCGGACCCATTTCAGCGCCGCCAGCTGGTCGTAGAAGCCGTAGTTGCCGGATATGCCCAGCTCGTCCCGCGCGGAAAGCTCCGGATGCGCCAGATACCCCAGCGCCCCCAGGCGGTAGTTGAACGTGACGCTCACCACGCCCTGGCGGCAGTAGGCCTCGCCGTCGAAGTAGGTCCAGGAGCCCGCGCCCACCGCGAACGCGCCGCCGTGGATCGACACGAACACCGGCAGCTTCTGCGCCGTGGACCAGGCGGGCGTCCAGACGTTCAGGTAGAGGCAGTCCTCGCTCTGCTCCAGCGGCGGGTAGTTGTCCCGGCCGAACATCATATCCCCGTCGGTGTTGGGCTGCGGCGCGATGGGGCCGAACCGGTCGCACACCCTGACGCCTTCCCAGGGGATCACCGGCCTCGGCCTGCGCCAGCGCAGCTCGCCCACCGGCGGCGCGGCGTAGGGAATGCCCTTGAACACCGTGTAGCCCGGGTTGTTGCCCCGGATGCCCCGCACCCGGCCGCCCTCGACCGCCGCCTCGCGGATGGGCAGATGCTTCTCGTATTCCATGTTCGCCTCTCCTTTGCTCTACAGCACGATGATTTCGGTGCCCGCGTCGTTCCAGGAAAGCGCCGTCTCCAGGCCGCCCGCCTCGCACAGCCCCTTCATGAAAGCCATGAACGCCTCGCCGCCGTGTTCGCGGGTCACCGGCACGGGCATGCCGCGACCGTCGATCCACGCCGGTATGATCGACGCCGACGCGACGCCCCGGCGGGTGATGTTCGCGCGGGCGATCATGGTGTGGCGGCTGCTCTCGTCAAACACGTAGTACGGTATCGGCGGGTCCGGCAGCCGGTAGTCGATCTGCCAGTAGGGCCGGGTGGCCGCGTCGCCGAACGGATCGAACCGGTGCTGGGCCTCGATGGGCGAGCCGGGCTCAAAGGCGTCGCTGACGGCCACGTAGTGCCCCAGGCCGTGGAACACCGGCCTGCCGCGGTACACCTCCACGCCGAGCAGCGCATGGGTGTGGTGGCAGCCGACGAGATCCGCGCCGGCGTCGATGGCGGCATGGGCGATCTCCCGCTGGTAGGGCAGTATCCGGCTGGAGCACATGCGGCCCGCGTGGAAGTAGCACAGCACGGCGTCCGCGTCCGCCTTCGCCCGGCGCACATCCTCCGCCATGGCGCGCACGCTGGCCGGATCGGCCACGGCGTACACCGCGCTGGGGGCGGTGCCCGGGCCGCAGCGATCCATGTCGTAGTAGGTGCGCACCTTCAGAAAGGCGCAGCCCGCCTTCAGTGGCGTCGCCCAGGAGAGGTCCGGGCCCACGCAGTTGTACTCCAGCACCGCCAGGCGCAGCCCCTTCTTCTCCACGACGGCCGGCCGCTTCGCCTCGTCGTAGTTCATGCCCGCGCCGGCGGTCGCGACGCCCAGCCCGTGCAGCGCGTCCAGCGTGTCCCGGACGCCGAACGCCCCCTGGTCGAATATGTGGTTCCCGCCCAGCGTGGCCACGTCAAAGCCGAGCGCGCCCAGCACCGCCAGGTTCGCCGGGTCCGCCCCCGGGGCGGAATTCGGCTCCGGGTTGCTCCACTGCCCCCGCAGCGTATGCGCCACCTCCACCTGGCAGACGCGCATGTCCCCCGTCGCGAACAGCGCCCGCGTGGGCTCGAAGTACCGCGCGACGCCGGGCACGTCCAGTATCAGATCGCCAATGCTCAGCACGGATACCGCCGCATTGCTCATACCCTCATCCCCCTGAAAAGGCGGCGGGGAGCCAAAGCTCCCCGCGCGCCGTCTGAAAGCCTTACTCGAAGTAGATCTGGTTCACGTTGGTCATGCCGCCGCGATACTCGAAGCCCTTGACCTCCTTGCGCATCGACACGATGTTGCAGGCGAAGTGCAGCGAATACACGGGCAGGTCCGCGGTCACGCAGCCGTCCATCTCGGTCAGCAGCTCCTTCTGGCGGTCCAGGTTGGTGGTCACCAGCAGCTCCTTCATGTCCTTCATGAAGGTCTCGTTGCGGTAGGTGGTGTAGTTCGGCACGCCCAGGGAATCGTCGCCCAGGAAGTGCATCCAGCTGTAGATGGGGCTGTTGTCGTAGAGCACGAACATGGTCACGTCGTACTCCTCCTTGGCGCACACGGTGGCGTACCAGGTGGTGCTGCTGCGGGTGACCAGCTCCAGGTTGATGCCGATCTGGCTGAGCTCATACTGCATGATCTCGGCCACGGCCTGCTCGTCGGGCGCGTCGCTGATCAGTATGGTCAGGTTCAGGCCGTCCGCGTAGCCGGCCTCCGCCATGAGCGCCTTGGCCTTTTCCAGGTCGCAGCGATACAGCGTGTCGTCCGCGGTCAGGTCCTTGTTGTAGAAGTAGGCGTAGTAGGGGGACAGGTTGCTGTTCGCCGCGTCGCCCACGCCGTACACGCTCTTGGAGATGGCCTCGCTGTCGATGGCGTAGGCCATGGCCTGGCGGACCTTCAGATCGCGCACCGCGCTGTTTCTGATATCGCTCATGTTGAAGAACAGCGCGTTGACGGTGGGCACCGCGTACTGGCCGATGGTGTACACGTTTTCATCCTGGAAGTAATCCATGTCCTCGAACGAGGTGTCCAGGTTGATGTCGATGCCGCCGACCTCCAGCTCGACGGTGCGCTGCTGGGATTCGGGGATCAGGCGGAAGATGACCTTGTCGCAGTAGGCCGGGGTGCCCCAGTAGTTCTCGTTGCGCACCAGCGTCACGCTGTCGCCGGTCTTCCACTCCTCCACCACGTAGGGGCCGGTGCCGATGGGCTTGTACATGAAGTTGTTGTTCGGGTCCTCGTAGGCCGCCTGGTGGATGATCGGGAAGTGCTGAGACTCGAACTTGTCGAACAGGATCGGGGTGGGCTCGGTCATGACGATGCGCACGGTGTAGTCGTCCACGATCTCGCTCTTCTCCAGGTCGATGTAGGTCTTCAGCAGGCTGCCGTCCTTGCCGGCGGCGATGCTGTAGATCACGTCCGCGGCCGTGAACGGCGCGCCGTCGGAGAAGGTGACGCCCTGGCGCAGGTGGAACACGATGGTCACGTCGTCCTCCCACGCCCAGTCGGTGGCCAGCAGCGGTATGTATTCGCCGGCGTCGTTGATCTCGAACAGGCCTTCCATCACCTGGCGCTTCACGCGCGCGGCCTCGGCGCCCGCTGTCTCATAGGGGTCCAGCGAGACGGGCTCCACCGCCACGCCGATCTTCAGCGTATCCTTGGCGCTGACGATGCCTTCCGCCATCGCCATGGGTGCGCATGCCAGCAGCGCCAGCAGCGCGATCAGCAACAGAGAGATACCCTTCTTCATGTTCATGTGCCTCCTCTTTCATAATCACCGCAATGCGCGGCAGGTCACACGGATTGGACCCTGTGGCAGGCGACCCAGTGCCCCGGGCCGACCTCCACGAGCCGCTGGGGCTGGGCGCAGGCCGCACCGGCATAGGCGCAGCGGGCCGCGAACCGGCAGCCCGGCTTCGGGTCGACGGGCGAGGTGATCTCGCCCTTGAGTATGATGCGCTCCTTCTGCGCGTGGATGTCGGGGATCGGTATCGCCGAGAGCAGCGCCTGGGAGTAGGGATGCAGCGTGTGCTCGAACAGCTCGTCCGCGCCGCACTTCTCCACCACCTGGCCCAGATACATCACCATGATCTCGTCGGCGATGTACTTGACCACCGACAGGTCGTGGGTGATGAACATGTAGGTCAGGCCCCGGTTCTCCTGCAGGTCCTGCATCAGGTTCAGTATCTGCGCCTGGATCGACACGTCCAGCGCCGAGACCGGCTCGTCGCAGACGATGAACCGGGGCTCCAGTGCCAGCGCCCGGGCGATGCCCACGCGCTGCCGGCGCCCGCCGTCCATCTCGTGGGGGTAGGCGTTCAGAAAGCGCCGGTCCATGCCCACCGTCTCCATCAGCTGGTCCACCCGCTCGGCGATCTCCCTTCGGTTCAGCCGGCCCTCGATCACCAGCGGCTCCGCGATGGTCTCGTTGACCATCTTGCGCGGGTTCAGCGACGCGTAGGGGTCCTGGAACACCAGCTGCACGTCCCGGCGCAGCGCCTCCAGCTGTGCCCGGTTCACGTGGGTCACGTCTCGGCCGTCGAACAGGATCTGCCCCGCCGTGGACTCCAGCAGGTGAACCAGCAGCCGGCCCAGCGTGCTCTTGCCGCAGCCGGATTCCCCCACCACGCCCAGCGTGGTGCCGCCCTCGATGGTGAAGCTGACGTCGTCCACCGCGTGCAGCAGACCGCCGCGCGTCTTGAAATACTTCTTGAGGCCCCTGGCCTCCATGATCGCGGCCATCTCCTCACGCTCCTTTGTGGATCGGATGCAGGCAGCGCACCCGGTGGCCCGGCGCGACCTCCGCCGTCGGGATCACGCCGCGCCGGCATTCGTCGGCGGCGTACCGGCAGCGCGGCGCGAACGGGCAGCCCTCCGGCAGGTTGGCGGGGTCGGGGATCATGCCCGCGATGGGCGTCAGGCGGCGGCTGCCCATGTGCACGGTGGGGATGCAGCCGAACAGGCCCTCGGTGTAGGGGTGCGCGTAGCCGTCGAACACGTCCTCCTTCGTGCCGATCTCCATGATGCTCCCCGCGTAGATGATGGCCACCCGGTCGCAGTTGCGCGCCACGATGCCCAGGTCGTGGGTGATCAGTATCATGGCCGTGTTCAACTGGCGCTTCAGGTTCTCCATCATGTCCAGCACCTGGGCCTGTATGGTGACGTCCAGGGCGGTGGTGGGCTCGTCCGCCAGCAGCAGGTGCGGGTTGCAGGCCAGCGCGATGGCGATGATCACGCGCTGCTTCATGCCGCCGGAAAACTGGTGGGGATAATCCTCGTAGCGCTCGGCGGGGATGCCCACCATCTCCAGCATCGTGGCGGCCTTGCGCTTCGCCTCCAGCTTGCCCAGCTTTTCGTGCAGCCGTATCGCCTCGGCGATCTGGTCGCCCACGTAGGCGATGGGGTTCAGCGCGGTCATCGGGTCCTGGAAGACCATCGAGATCTCGCCGCCCCGGACCTTGCGCATCTCCTTCTCGGGCAGCTTCAGCAGGTCCCGGCCGTCGAAGAATATCTCGCCCGCGCGGATCACCGCCGGGGGCTGCAGCAGTATGCGCATGATGCTCTTGGCGATGGTCGTCTTGCCGGAGCCGGTCTCCCCCACCAGGCCCAGCGTGCAGCCGGCCTCCAGGTCCAGGGACACGCCGTTGACGGCCTTGATGACGCTGTCGTTGGCGTGGTATTCCACCGATAGGTTCCGTATGGAGAGCAGGGGCTTTCCTTCTTGCATCGCTTCCACCCTCCTCAGTTCCTCAGCTTGGGATCCAGCGCGTCGCGCAGGCCGTCGCCGATCATGTTCAGCGACAGCACCGCGGAAAAGATCACCGCGCCGGGTATGCAGACCATGTAGGGATACTTGCGGATGTAGCTGCGCGCGCCGGAGAGCATCGCGCCCCACTCCGGGCTCGGGGGCTGCACGCCCAGGCCGATGAAGCTCAGCGCCGCCGCGGTCAGCATCGCGCCGCCCACGCTCATCGTGATGTTGATGATCACCGGCGCGAGCACATTGGGCAGTATGTGCCGGAAGATGACGCGCCTGTCCCTGGCGTTGACCATCTGGGCGGCCTCGATGTATTCGATGTTGCGGATCGGCAGTATGCTGCCGCGCATCAGCCGGGCGCAGGGCGGTATGCTGCCGATGCCCACGGCGATCATGCAGTTGAACATGCCGGTGCCGATGGCCGCGGCGATGGCCACGGACAGCAGAAAGCCTGGGATGGCCTGGAACACGTCGATGAAGCGCATCATCACGCTGTCCACCCGGCCGCCGTAATAGCCGGCGATGGCCCCGATCGGGCCGGCGAACAGCCAGGCGATGCCCACGCTGACCAGGCCCAGCATCAGCGATATGCGCCCGCCGTACAGCACGCGGCTGAATATGTCGCGGCCCAGGTTGTCGGTGCCGAAGGGATGCGCCCAGCAGGGCGGCGTGTAGGCCGCGCCCAGGTCCTGGGCGGCGTAGTCGTAGGGGGCGATCAGCGGCGCGAACACCGCGGAGAGGATCAGCACGGCCATCCAGCACATGCCGATGACCGCCGCGCGGTTCTTCAGCAGCCTGCGCCAGGCGTCGTGCCACAGGGAATTGGAATTGCCCTTGCGCCGCTTCATGCGCTCTCACCCGCTTTCTTTCTCCTGGGCGCGCTCTGGTACTGCGCCCGGATGCGCGGATCCACAAAGGCGTAGGCGATGTCCGTCAGCAGCACGAACACGCAGGAGAACGCGGACATGCACAGCACGCCGCCCAGCACCATCGGGTGGTCCAGATTGGTGATGCTGTCCATCATCAGCGTGCCCATGCCGCCCACCGAGAACACCGTCTCCGCCACCATCGCGCCGCCCATCATGTAGCTGACGCTGGTGCCGATCACGGTGATGATCGGGATCATGGCGTTCTTCAGCGCGTGGTGGATGATGATGTTGCGCTCGCTCTGCCCCTTGGCCCGGGCGGTGGTGATGTAATCCTGCCGGATGACCTCCAGCATGCTCGAGCGCGTCATGCGCGCGATGGACGCCAGCGTGCCCAGCGAGCAGGTGATCACCGGCAGCACCAGGTACTGCGGCCCGTAGAAGCCCGACGGCGGCAGCCACCTCAGCTGCAGCGCGAACACGATGGAGAGCATCTGGCCGAACCAGAAGTCCGGCATCGACACGCCCAAGAGCGCCGCCAGCATCGTGGTGTTGTCCTTCCACGTGCCGTGGTTGATGGCCGCGACGACGCCCAGCAGTATGCCCACCACCGAGGCGAGCAGTATGCTGCAGCTGGAGATCAGCAGCGTGCGCGGCGCGCGGGAGAGGATCTCCGTCATCACATCGCGGCCCTTGTAGGAGACGCCCAGGTGCAGCCGGAGCAGCGCGTTGTAGACATATTTGAAGTAGCGCGTCAGGAAGGGCTGGTCCAGCCCCATCTCGTGCTTCGTCGTCTCATACAGCTCCTGGGAGGAGGCCTGGGTGCCCAGCTTGATCATCACCGGGTCGCCCGGCGTCAGCTCCATGATGGTGTAGACGATGAACGTGATGGCAAACAGCAGGAAGAACGTGGTGATCAATCGCTTCACGACATATCTCCACATGATCGCTTCCCCCTTCTATCTCGGTTCCACAGGCACGGCGTCGTAGATCCTGCCGGTGGCCTCCACGTTGTCGATGAAGGTCACGGCCTCCCGGGCCAGTTCCTCGTAGTTGTCCAGGCAGTGGCCGAAGCCGGAGTACAGCACCAGCTTGCAGTGGGGCAGGCACCGGGCGGTGCGGGCCATCAGGTCCACCCGCGATATGGTGTCCTCCACGCCCCCCAGCAGCAGCACCGGCGTCTGGATGCGCCGCAGCGCCGCGCACACCGCGGCCTCGGTGCCCAGCGCCTTCAGCGGGCGGCCGTAGTCGATGGCCTTCGTCTCCGGCGACTCATAGACCTCGGCGTAGTCCGGCTGCGCCTGCAGCGCGGCCTTCTCGGCGGCCATCCGCGCCCGGCGCGCCAGCAGGCCCGGGTCGTCGGTGGGGTAGTAGAAGCAGTGCTTGATGCTCCTGCCCTGCATGATCTGCTGGCGCACGGACACCCCGCTCTCGTCCAGGTTGTGGGGGCCGGCCACCACCGCCAGGAACGCGATCACCCGCTCCGGGTGATTCAGCACCACGTGCCAGCCGGCGCCCGCGCCGTGGGACGCGCCGGAGTAGACGAAGCGGTCGATGCCCTTCTGGTCGGCGAACTCGATCACGTCCTCGGCGAACCGGTCATACCAGTGATCGCCGTAGTCCTCGGTCACATGGGTGGAGCGGCCAAAGCCCCGGTTGGTCAGCAGCCACACGTGAAAGCCCCGGTCCGCCAGCGCCCGCTCCAGCGATTCGCCGGCGTGCTCCACCTGGGTGCATATCAGATGGCGGTCTCCGCCGCCGCATTCCTCGTAATGGATGGCAACCCCGTCCCGCGTTATGATCTCAGGCATGTTCCCGCTCTCCCTTCGTCATCGCCCGCGCCGCCCGCGCGCGATCCAGGCTGCGCTGGGCGGCCATCATGATATAGCCCGTCAGCACCGTTGCGCCGACGATCGCAAACATCGCCGCGTAGCCCAGCCGCGCGGAGAGCGCGCCGCCCAGCGCGTTGCCCAGGCCCTGCCCCAGGTCGTTGCCCAGGTAGCAGGTGGACATGGCCACGCCGGTGCGCAGCGCGCCCGACCGGTTCGCACACTCGGCCTGCAGCGCCGACTGCCCGGAGCTCTGGGCCACGCCCTTCAGCGCCGCCGCCAGCAGCAGCGGCCACAGGCCGCGCGCGCCGGCGATCAGAAACATCGCCGCCGCCCCGAAGGCCAGGCAGGGCGCCATGATCATCCAGATGCCCCTGCGGTCCATCAGCCGGCCCGAAAACGGCTTGCTGACCAGCACCGCCACCGAAGAAACCGTGAAGAACAGCCCCACGCCCGCGATGGCGCGCTCATCCGCCAGCATCGAAAGGTACGAGGTGGTGATGCCGTTGGACATCGAGAACAGGCTGCCCATCAGCGCAAACAGCGTAAGCTCCACCGCGAACAGGTCCCTGAGCCGCACGCCGCGCCGCGCCGCGCGCCCGGGCGCCGCGTCGAATCGGAGCAGCAGCAGCCCCGCCGCCGCGCAGCCGATCAACCCGGCCGCCAGCCAGAACATGGCCGGATAGCCAAAGCGCTCCGAGAACCAGAGGCCCAGGCTCGGCGCGAAGGACATCGCCAGCACCTGCACCATGCCCATGTAGCCAAGCCCCTCGCCCCTTCGCTTCTCCGGCACCACGCCCGCGGCCAGGGCCAGCTGGATCGTGCTGCTGCCGGCGAAGGTCGCGCCGTGGATGATGCGCCAGGCGTACAGACCCGCGCGCGAGGATGTAATCGAATACCCAACGGTCGAAGCCATCATGCCCACGGTGATCCAGAACAGCACCCATTTCTTGCTGTGCCGGTCTGCCACGAGACCCGCGAACGGGCGCGAGAATATGGCCGCGATCGAGAAGATGCCCGTCAGCACGCCCGCTTCCGTCAGCGTCATGCCAATCGACACCGCGTATTTGGGCAGTGTGGGCATGGTCATGTAGAACCCGCCGCTTAAGAGCATGTGAATCAAAAACAGCGACACGAAGCGCGGTGAAAACAGCCGCTCTCCCCCACGTCCGCCTGACGCCATGCTCTCACCTACCATGCGAAATCGTTTACTCATCTGTATCATATCACAAATACCGGCGGATGTCAATACTGTTTTTGGACAAATTCCGCCTTTTCCGGTTGATTGCGCGCCGGCTTTTTGGTATAATAATGCCAGGGTATATGAATCGGATACAGTTCTCAAGGACCACAAGGAGGCAGTATGAGCACTTTTCCTATACTCGAGTACGACTATTCGGAGCGGGCGGTGCTGGAGCCCGATCACAGGGAGCTGGGCATCGAGCTGCCCCCCTGCGCCGCGTTCCCCTTCCTGGGCGATTGCGTGGGCGAATACGCGCAGCTGAACGGCTTTCCCGAGATCTCTCGGTTTGAGACCGTCACCAAGGACTACCCAGTCTACCGCGTCAGCGACAGCCTGTGCCTGTGCGAGGCGCCGGTGGGCGCGCCGGTGGCCGTCTCGCTGATGGACTGGATGATCGCCTACGGCGTGCGCGCCGTGGTGTCCACCGGCTCCTGCGGCGCGCTGATCGACCTGCCGGAGAACACCTTTGTCGTGCCCAGGCGCGCCCTTCGCGACG
>JAFYBB010000035.1 GCA_017540445.1 Clostridia bacterium
AAGGGTACCGTCGGGGAATCCGTTGATAATGCCCCTGCCCACGGCCCAGATCATGGCGTCCTTTGCGTAATTGGAAGTCGTCGATCCATCGCTGAAGCCGCTGAGACTGCCTGAGGGGACGTTATCCATTCCGCTGATGGTAATGAAGCGGTAGAGGATCGCCACCATCTGCTGCCGCTGGATGGGTTCCTCCCCGGCGAATTCACCGGTATCCTTACCGGTGATGATGCCGAAATCGCCGGACCACCGGGCGGTAGCGGCATACGGCGTTGCGTCGGTGATGTCCGTGAAGGCAAAGCTGCCGTTGATGACGGTGCTGCCGTCAATACTCCGCTGGAGATTGGCCAGCATGGTGACGAAGTCCGCCCTGGTCATGGGGTCGTTGGAACGGAAGTTGGCGCTGTCCCCGGAGATGATGCCGCGGATGAGCGCCTCGCGGACGGAAGGCGCAAACCAGTCCTTGGACGAAACGTCGCGGAATTCATGGATGCGGGTATCGAATTCCATGATCGCGCCGGTGAGAGAGTCCGAAACCAGAAGGGAATTGCCGTTCAGCAGGATGCCCTGGGGGGAAGAAAGATACAGGTCGTCCTCGGTGCTGACGGCAAGCGTGCTGACACGCCCGTTCATGAGCCGGCGCACGGCCCCGTTGCCGGTGTCCGCAATATAGATCGTGCCGTCACCGGCAACGGCGATTCCCTGGGGATGCTCAAAGAGGGCGGAGGCAGCCGGCCCGTCGGCATAGCCGCAGCCGTACACGCCGTTTTCATCCTTTGTACCGCCGTCGCCTGCCAGGACCTGCGCTTTGCTGCCCTCCAGACGGAGAATGCGGCTGCGTCCCGTCTCGGCGACGTAAAGGGCCCCGTTATGCCAGCAAAGGCCCGTGGGCTCCGTCAGGCCGGTGTATGCGGTGGTAAGGTTGCCTTCCTTGTCCAGCCGGCGGATCGCCCCGTTGCCCGTGTCCGCGATATAGAGGTATCCGCTGCTGTCAACCGCAAGGCCGGTGGGGTGGAAGAGGCTGGCCTCCGTGCAAAAGCCATCCCGGAAACCCTGAGTCTTGCTTCCGGCAGCCGTCTGGACTTCCCCGTCGACGATATAACGCACCACGTTTGCGCTGGCGTCGCTGACAGCCCAACCGTCCAGGAAGGGGACAATGGCCCAGGGTTCCATGAAACGGGCCTCGTTCAAAGGAGCGTCATAGTAGTCGGCGATGACGATACCGTTGATGTCCCGATAATGGGTATCTCCGGCGAAAATCTCCGCCTGGCCGCCGTCCACACGCCAGACGACCTTGTTCTGGACGTCTGTGGCATAGAGGGTCCTGCCATCCATGTAGATGCCGGATATCATGCCTCCGTCAAAATCGGGGGAAGAGAATGCGGCGGAGACGGCGCCCGTCAGAAGGGCACAGATCAGGATCAGAATCAGAATGCTACGTTTCATGGCTCATTTCCTTTCTTCCATTTCCAGGGAATCCAGAGTGAGTACTTCGAACCCCTCGGCTTTGCCCTTGAGCTTGATGCTGCCGCCGAGAGAAGTGGTCTTGGCCCGGTCACCCAGGGCGTCGGCCACCACGCGGGAGATGTAGATCGTGCTGCCCGGTGCATTGGATTCCAGCCGGGAAGCAGTGTTCACGGTGTCGCCGATGGCGGTGTAGTCCATCCGCTTGGGGGCGCCGATATTGCCCACGACGGCGGGTCCGTAATGGACGCCTACACCGAAGTCGACGGTACGCCCGAAACGTTCAAGCAGCTGCGCGCCCAGAGCTTTTGAGCCCTCCACCATGTCCATGGCGGCGCAGCAGGCCAGGTAGACAGGATCTTCCTGGGGGAGGGGAGCGTTCCAGAAGGCCATGGTGCAGTCGCCCACGAATTTGTCCAAGGTGCCGTGGTGGCGCATGATGCACTCCGTGGTCAGGGTCAGGTATTGGTTGATGATCTCCACGACGGTGGGCGGGTCCAGGGATTCGCTCATGGTGGTGAAGCCGCGGATATCCACGAAGAGGACGGCGATATTGAAGGTCTTTCCGCCCAGGTCCTCCGCCGCGCCGCCCTTCACCAGCAGCTCCTTCAGGATGGCAGGGTCCACATAACGCCCGAAGGTGTCGGTGATCCGCCGTTTTTCCAGGGAGGCCCGGAAGTAGTTCAGGGCCACAGAGGCGATGAAGACGAGGGTGACGGCCAGAGGGATCCAAAGCACATGGAGCACCACGCCTGCCAGCCAGTAGAGCCCGAAGCAGAGACCGATATACACGGCACAGAGGGCCACCCAGTAAATCAGGGCAAACAGAACCTTCCGGTCCCACAACCACCAGAAGGAGAAGCCGGAAATGAGGAACAGAAGCACCAGCTGCAGGACCCTGCCGGCTTCATGGGGATAGAACCCTGCCCGGAAGGCGTCGATCAGGTTGGCCTGGATCTCTATGCCGTACATAGGGGCCGCATGGTCGATGCTGGTGCGGTATTCGTCCTGCATGCCTGCGCAGTAGGGGCCGATCAGCACGACCTTATTGGCGAAACGGTCCGTCGGTACGGTGCCCTCTACCAGGTCGAGCACCGACCAATCCTGGTAATAGCCCCTGCTCATCCCGGTAAAAGGAATGTAGAAGAAGCCCTTGGCATCCGTCTTGGGGAGAGAGGACGCTTCCATGCCCGTATGTTCGGCGTACAGTTCATAGAGGATACGGGAGAAGGAGTATACCCGCCCGTCCTCCGGTACGTCCACATAGAGAAGCGCGTGGCGGATGATGCTGTCCGGATCCGCCATGGCGTTGATGTGCCCGGTATAGGAGACTTCCCGCAGCTCATCGTAGGGCTGGTCCCAGGCAAGCAGCGCCTTGGTGTCCACGTAGAACTCGTCGCCGGTGACCATCACCTCGCTGCCGAAGGTACCCGCGGAGGCAAAGACCACGTTGCCGCCCTTCCTTGCTTCTTCCACCAGGGCCGCGTCCCCTTCCGGGTCGTCGCTTTTGCTGGTGAACAGAATATCGATGCCGATGGCGGCGGGTTTCCGCTCCGGGTCCCGGTTCAGGTATTCGATGGCTTCGGCGATCACATGACGCGGCCAGGGCATGGGCCCGAAGGCGCCCGTCGCCCGCTCGTCCATACCGATGACGATGATTTCCCCGTCTGTAGCGCCGGAGGACTGGTACAGCAGGTCAGACACGGTGAAATCCGGCCTTTTCAGCACCCCGAAAGCCGCCAGGGCGGTGAGGAGCGCGGCGGCCAGCAGCGCCGCGCCGATTCGTTTGATGGCAGGGGAGAGTTTCATGCTGCCTCCCTATACATAAGGCGAATATACCTGAAATTCGTATACATTCCATGGCGCGCTGTCGATGACGTCTGTCCACTCGGTGCGCTCCTCGGGATAATAGATCGTGAGTCCTGGAATCGGTTCAAAGCTTTCGCTGCTTACTTCTGTTGTAAACACATAGCTTCCAAGGGTCGGCGGGGCTCCAAAGAACGTTACGGACTCAAGGCTCTCGCAATTGACGAAAGCCAGGTCGTCGATGGAGGTCACACTGGAGGGGATTTGGATGCTCGTCAGATGTGTGCAGCTACAGAAAACATAGTCTCCGATTTCGGATACGCCCTGGCTGATATTGACGGTCTCCAGAGCAGAGCAGAATGCGAAAGCGGAGCCTCCGATCCTTTCAACGTTTTCGGGAATGGTGATGCTCGACAGGCCGGTACAATAGGCAAAGGCGTAAATCCCCATGCTCGTCAGGGAGTCGGAAAGGGCAACGGACGTCAATGAGTTACAGCTCATGAACGCATAGTCGCCGATGGACTCGCTGCCATTTATGGTGAGGGTCGTGAGGCTGCCGCAACCATTGAAGGCGTATTCGCCGATGCTCTCTACGGCAGCCGGAATGGTGATGCTTTCCAAATAGCAGCTGACGAAAGCGTAATCTCCGATGCCGGTCAGGGTATCGGGAAGGGTGATGCTCGTGAACCCGCAGTGCTGGAAGGCATAGTCGCCGATGGATTCGATGCCGTCGGGGAGGCTCACGGCTTTGATGTCGTCGCAGCGGGTGTGCCAAGGGCTTCCCTGACTCCTGAAGTCCTTCATCTGGCCTGAACCGTTGAGTTGCAGCGACAAGTCTGCCTGCAGCTCATCAGCGTACTCCAGATACCAATAGATATCATAATTGTTTTCTTTGCCGCAGAAGCCGCCGACCACAGCTTCCGTGCCGGTGTTCGTGTAGCCGCTGTCCGGGAATTCACCGTCGGTATCGGGATTCATCTTGACGATCACGCCTGCGTTGCTCATGGTGCTGCCGGAAGAGTTCCTGATCGTACCGTCGTTCACGAGGAATGCGCCGGCCTGATTGTTGAAAGCGCCGTTATCAGAATCCGAACCGTTGTTCAGGATGCCGATATTGTGAAGAATGCCGGCGTTGTTGATGGTGTGCTCACTGTAGTTGTTCAGGGCCCCGTTGTTCGTCAGCGTTCCGTTGTTGGTGATGGTGCCGTAGTTGGTGATGGTGCCGTTGTTGGTAAGGATACCGCCGTTTTCAATGGTGATCGTACCTTCGTTGAGGATGGTCATACCGTCAGGGATAATGAGCTCGTGTCCATCCTCGATCAAGAGTTCACCGTCAGCGACGATGTAAACATGGGAGCTCAGCGTCAGCTGACTGGACAGGTGGGTGAGAGGGACATAGTAGGAAATGGCAACATAGGTCGGCAAATTGTTGTCCAGCTCTTCGATGACCATGTAGAGAT
>JAFYBB010000366.1 GCA_017540445.1 Clostridia bacterium
CGCCTTCCCGAGGCGCTGGTCAAAATCGGCGGCGGAGCGTTCCGCGGCTGCGCCTCACTGGCGCAGATCGACCTGCCGAAAGGCCTTGAAATCATCGGGCGCGATGCGTTCCGCGATTGCGCGTCCCTTCAGGGCATCGACATCCCCGGCGGCGTGCGCCGAATCCGCGAAGGCGCGTTCGCCCGCTGCGACGCGCTGGAGCAGGCGACCCTGCGCAAGGGGACCCTCGACATAGGCGCGGAGGCGTTCCGGGGCTGCCCCGCGTTGGCGCGCGTCCGCTTCCCTGTCGGACTGCGCCGGATCGGGGATCGCGCGTTCAAGAACTGCGCGCAGCTGTCGCGTGCGGATCTGCGCGACGGCCTCAAGACGATCGGCATGCGCGCCTTCGCCGGGTGCGCCGCCCTGTCGTTCGTCAGGCTGCCCGACGGCCTCGTGGCCATCGGCAGGAAGGCCTTCGCCGGATGCGCCGCGCTGGAGCGCCTCGCGCTGCCAGGCGACCTGGTGGTGCTGATGAGCGACGCCGTGCGCGGGTGCCCGCAGATCGAAAGCCTCACGATGCCTGACGGCACGGTTCGCATCGGCCTCTGCCGATTCGATCCCTGGCAGGCCTTCTCCCTGCAGGGCTGGGACCCGTACAACGACCACGGCGACGACCTGTTTGGCGTCATGCGCTGACCGGGCTTCTTCAGCCCCGTTCCAGCCGCCAGGCATCGCCGTGCGCGATGATTTTGACATAGAAAAAGGGCTCTTCACGGAAACTTGTGGGATACGGACTCCTTCCGTCTGGTGACGGAAGGCGGGCGAAGCCTGCTGAGCGTAGCGAACGAGTACGGGATCCACGAGAACACGCTGGGGAAGTGGAAGCGACAGTACGCAATCAATCCGGAGGGCGCGTTCAACGGGGAGCCAGTGCTGGACGAGGCCAGTGCACAGGAGCGGGAGCTGCAGCAGCTCAGGCGCCGGGTTCGGGAGTTGGAGAACGAGAACGACTTTCTAAAAAAAGTCTCAGCATACTTTGCAAAGAACCCGCGGTAAAGTATGCAGTCATCGAACAGACAGCGGGCAAGGTCAGCATCAGCAGGGCATGCGAACTGTTGAAAGCGCGGCGGCAGGGGTACTACGAGTACCAGCAGCGCAAGGGCAGTCCACGGGAGGTCATGGATCGTCTGCTCACGGCGAAGATCAAAAACATCTTCTATGAGAGCAATCGTATCTACGGCGCGCGAAAAATCCGGGAAGAACTGAGCAAGGATGGCCTTTGGGTCAGCCGGAAGCGCATCCGCAGGCTGATGGACGCGGCAGGGCTGGTGCCGGTATCCTGGCGCAAGAGCGTGCAGACGACAGTATCCGATCCAAAGGCTTCCCCCTTCCCCAACCTGCTAAAGCAGGATTTCAAGGTCGCCCTGCCGAATCAGACGTGGGTGTCAGATTTCACCTACGTGCCGACAGACGAAGGCTGGCTGTACCTGTGCACCTTTGTCGACCTGTTCAGCCGCCGCGTGGTCGGCTGGGCGGTCAGCAGCACCATCGACCGACAACTGGCCATCGCTGCCCTGCGCAACGCCGTGGCGAACCGGCATCCGGGGCAGCGGCTGGTGATCCACACGGATCGCGGCTGCCAGTATACTTCATGGGACTTCCGACGCGAGGTGGCCGCAATGGGCGGCATTCAGAGCATGAGCCGCCCGGGCACGCCCTACGACAACGCCTGCGCCGAGACGTTCTTCAAGACGCTCAAGGTCGAATGCGTCGACAGACTGCATTTCAAGACCCGAAAGGAAGCCGAGAACGCGATTGCGGCATACCTGCTGTTCTATAACAGGCACCGTATTCACCAATCCCTTGGCTACCTGACCCCCGTTGACTTTGAGCGCCGGTTCGCCGCTTGATTCCGACCCAACCTTTTCGGTTGTCCGATGTTCCGTTGCCATACCAGATCCCGCCGGGGATCAGGCCCGGACACCTTCATCAGCCGTCTCTCCGGCGGCCAAAAAGGCGGGCGAACAGGCCCTTTCCCGGCGCCTTTTCCGAAGCGGGCTTTTGCAGCTCCGGCTGTTTTGCCGGCACGGGCCTGGGCTCCGGCTGAGATTGGGAAACGGCCTTCTGCTTCGCCGGGGCCTGAGGCTCGAGGACCGTCATATGGCTCAAGGCCAGGTTCCTGACATTGAGTTCATAGCCGGAGTCCTCGTTCGCGGCGCTCACCAGTTCCTCCGGGGGCTGAGCCTTCGCAGGACACCAATAGCCGCCCAGCAGAAACAGTTCTCCCGGGGCACATCGGTTCCCGCACACCAGCAGGCGCGCGTCCCGGCTGACACCGAGCCACTCGTCCTGCTCACACTGCTTCGTTTGCCGCGTGGATTGATGGCCGTCCGGAATTCCATTGCCGACCCGAGCACTGCCGGCGACGAACACCGAATTCTTGCCGACCCGTATGCTGCCACCGTTGCTGACGCCGGGGCCGATCCGCTCGGCGGCTCCGTCCTCCAGCGACACCCTGAACAGCGCGGTTTCATGCGCGATGGGCCAGCGGACATGCCGCACCTCTTCGCCTGCCACAGCCGCCGGATCGTCGCTGTCCGTCCACGCTTCCCGCAGGATGGGAATGCGATGCCTGTGCAAGGGGAAATCGTCGCAATAGTTGTAGATGCAATTCGCGGGGCCCGCGACCTCGCGCGTCACCGCGGCGTCCACCAGGCAGTAGAGGTCTCCGTTCGCGATGATGGCCGCGTGGACCACGCCCTCGGGCAGCGCCAGCTCCCGCGCCTGTCCGGTGGACAGGAACCGTATGCAAAGCCTGAAGGCGATGGGCGCATAGGGCTTGTCCATGGGCATGATCGGAATGGGCTCGCCGCAGCGCGGATCGGAGATCAGCGTATAGGCGCTGTCGCCGGCGACGGCTTCCGCGTCATACGCCAGGGACACATGATCCCTGAAGGGGCTGTTCACCGTCTGAGGCCTCACCGCGCTGACGTAAGCCAGCTCCGCCTTGTCCGTGAACCGCTTGCTCAGCGCCATGCACCGGCTGCCCAGCGGCTTGCCCCACAGGGCCTGGCTGCGGCAGACGTCAAAGGCCATGCGATACGCGTCGATCGCCCGGTCAAGGCTTCCCTCGTCCAGCCATTGGGCGGCCTTGTCGATGCTCTCCTCCGCGCGCTGCATCTTCTCATAGGCCTTGATCAGATCGTCGGTGGTGTGCATCTTCGCGAGGATCATCGGCGCTTTGAAATCATAATCCCGCACCCGGAGCAGCGTAACCTTCTGTTCGTAATTCCAAACGTTGATATACCTGTCGTGGGAGACGGGATACGGCGCGTCCAGTATGATGCCTCGCGCCGCGTCCACCGACACCTGCCCGCCTCCGTAACGGCTGATCGGTTCCCCGTTTCTGGAGAGCTCCACGGTCTGCGCGTCGCCCTGCGCCGTCACCACCGCGGTATATCCGCCGGGGAAGGCGTATTCTTGGCTGTCGCGCCGGGTCTCGCACGTCGTGGACGCCCCGGTATCCACATGCCACTGGGCGTCGCCCACATGCACGATCTCCTCGTCCTTCGGGTCGGCCCACAGGCCCTGGAGCCCTTCGTAGCCCACCCTCCTGATTCCCAGATACTTCAAATATTCGCCGGTTTTTCCGTCCCATACGTGAACGCCCATGGCCCGGTTCCACACATCTCCTTCGTAACACGGCTCGCTGCGCAGATAGCGTTCCCGATCCATCGGGGTGCCGAAGGCGCGTCCCAGCAGGTCGGGCTGCATGTTCATGTTGACGGCGAAGGCGTATTTCCCGCCGCGGCTCATGCACACCTTTCCCACGTGGGAGAAGGGCCGCCCATAGGGGTAGAGCGGCGGCTGGGCGAAGGTCATCAGCGTTTCGCCCGTGTCGATGTCCAGCAGCATCAGCCGCATGGATTCCGGGTTTTCCGGGGGCAGCTTGCCGGGCTTCTGGTCCGAGGACACGCCCAGCAGCAGCTTCCCTTCAAAGAGATATCCGGCGGTCCCTTTGAACGTCCGGATCATCGGCTCGGGCGGCGCGGTCAACAGGGATTTCAGCAGCTCGTGGTTGTACCTGAGGTCGCTGTCGTCCATCATGTGATTGATATCGGCGTCAACGGTCGGCACGGTCAACGTCGTCCAGGCGTTGCGAACGTCCCGCTTCTCCATTTCGATCAGGCACTTCAGCCTGCTCTTGATCTTCTTTTCCGTCTCTTCCGTCGCCACACCCATCCGGCGACGAAGCAGCGTCCGGTTGTAATGCGCGTAATCGCTCCTGGCCTGATCCAGCATGTCCAGGGCTTCCTGTGCCTTGCCCAGGTCGAGGAAGGACAGCGCGCGATTGTTCATCTCCTCGGCGTCCTGTTTTGCAGCGTCAAGCTTATTGATAAACCGCTCCTTTCCGTTCAGGTCGGGCCGGGGATAGGGCTTGCGCGCGGTCTCCCGGTAGCACCGCACGAGCAGCGCCTCCAGGTCGTCAAATCCGTCCGTGCGCCCGACGACGCATCGCGCCAGCGCCTTGAGCAGCGCCTTCGGCGGCGCGACGCGCAGGGAGGATACAAGGGCGTCGGCATTTCCGAACAGCCGTCCCGCCTCCGCGCCGGTTTCCCAAAGCCGCTTGCCCGCGTATATCTCGAGAACCGTCAGCGCCCAGGCGTACACATCCATCCATGCTTCCGCCTCCGCGCCCTCGGCCTGTTCCTTCGGACAGTATTGAGGCGTGTAGCCGGTAGAGAGGGGCCTGTCGCCGTCGCTCAGCTGCGATTGCGCCTTCGCGAGGCCGAAGTCCGCCACCTTCGCTTCCCAGTCGCCCGTCAGCAGGATGTTCCCGGGCTTCACGTCCTGGTGGATCAGTCCGTTTTCATGAGAATACTTCAGGCCCCGCGCCGTCTGGATGGCGATGTCGAGGATGCGCGCCCGGACCTCCTGTTCCGTGCCCTCGTACAGCCTGCCGGACTGAATC
>JAFYBB010000367.1 GCA_017540445.1 Clostridia bacterium
CCTCGACTGCGCCAGCTCCACCATGTCCTCGGCCATCACCTTCAGGCGCTCGCGCAGCAGGTGCACGCAGTCCATCTCGGTGCAGTAGCCGCGCACGATGTCCTCGGCGAAGGTGGCGCAGGTGGGGGAGCCGCAGGAGCCGCAGTCGTAGCCGGGCAGGCGCTTGATGATCTCGTTCATGCGGTTCATCTTGCGCAGCGCCTCGACCATGTTGTCGTCCAGCTTTTCGGCGGTGTTGGGCTCAAACGGCAGGTCGTTCTTCATCGGGTACTTGTTCAGCAGCGAGCTCTTCACGGCCTTGTCCGGATGGGTGGGCGGCATGCGCTTGACCATCTTGCGGATGGTGTTCTTGGCCACGTAGGTGTTCTCGAAGGTCAGCGGGCCGCCGACGCAGCCGCCGATGCAGGCGTTGCCCTCCAGGAACAGCAGGTCGGACAGCTTGTCGTTCTCGACCTCCTCCAGCACGCGGATGACGTTGTTGATGCCGTCCACCGCCAGGCTGTTGTCCGGGCAGACGGCGTTGGCCTCGCCGTTGGAGGTGGACCAGGCCACGCCGTAGCCGGTGGCCAGCTCGTACTGGGGGTCCGAGAGCATGTCGTTGATGTGGGGCACCAGCAGCCCGTAGATGTCCATCATCGAGATGGCGCCGTCCAGCTCGGACTTCTTCTGCCCGATGGGGGTGCGGATGGCCGTCATCTTCGCCGGGCAGGGGGTGATGAAGAAGCAGCCCACGTCCGACGGGTCGCAGCCCTTCTTCTTGCAGAACTCGGCCCGGGCAACGGAGGCGGCCACCTCCATCGGCTGGCGGATGTCCACGATGTTCTCGATCAATTCCGGGAAGCGCACCTGGATCAGGCGCACCACGGTGGGACACGCCGAGGAGATCAGGGGCTTGGGCAGGTTCGGGTCCTTCATCTTTTCGCGGATGGCCCGGGTGACGATGTCCGCGCCGCGGGCGACCTCGAACACGTCGTCGAAGCCCACCTTCTTCAGCGCCTCCAGCACGTACTCCGGCCGGGGCAGGTCCCTGAACTGGCCGTACAGCGAGGGCGCGGGCAGCGCGATCGCGTATTTATAGGCCTTGATGTTGTCCATCACGTCGGTGAAGGCGACCTTGGCGTGGTAGTCGCAGATGCGGATGCACTCGCCGCAGTCGATGCAGAGGTTGTCCAGTATGTGGGCCCGGCCGCCGCGCACGCGGATGGCCGCGGTGGGGCAGTGGGTCAGGCAGTTGGTGCAGCCCTTGCACAGGTCCTTGTCCAGACGGACGGAATGATAGCGCGTGTTTTCGTACATGGTATCGTCCTGTCGCCTTTCGTTTTCGTCACGCCTCTCAGGCCTGCAGCCTGAACAGCATGGTGATGGTGGTGCCGGAGCCGGGGGCGCTGGTGATGTTGAATTCATCGGCGTTGCGCTTCATGTTGGGCAGGCCCATGCCCGCGCCGAAGCCCAGGGAGCGGGCCTCGTCGTTGGCGGTGGAATAGCCCTCGCGCATGGCCATCTCCAGGTCCGGGATGCCGGGGCCCACGTCCGCGGACACCAACTGCGCCGCGTCGGGGAACACGGTGAGCGTCAGTTCGCCGCCCATCGAGTGTATGACCAGGTTCAGCTCGACCTCGTAGGACGCCACGGCCACCCGCCGCAGCACGTCGCCGCCGACGCCCAGCTGCTTGAGCCGCTTCTTGATGTCGGTGCTGGCCTTGCCGGCGCTGGTGTAGTCCGCCGCGGCGACGGGGTAGCTGATGCGAAACAACTCTTCCATCGTCAATCCTCCGCGTCCCAGGCCGTGGGCACCGGCACGCCCCGCAGGCCGGCGTCGTACAGCAGCCCGCAGGCGCTGAAGGCCGTCAGCTTGGACGTGATGACCACGAGCCCCTGTTCGTCGGCGTTGTCGAGGATGTCCTCGGTGGGAATCTTGCCGCGCACGAACACCAGGCACTTCAGATCCAGCATCTCGCTGGTCCGCACCACATGGGGGTTGGTCAACCCCGTGATCAGCACGGTCTTTTCGTCGACAAAGGCGAGCACGTCGCTCATCAGGTCGGAACAGCAGGCGGTGTACACCGGCGTGTCCAGCTTGTCCGCGCCCCGCAGCACCTTGGCGTTCAGTATCCTTACCATATCCGCAATGGTCACTGTATTCACCCCGCTCATGATAGCATTACATATTTATCATATCATGCATTTAACTTTACGTCAACAATGAAATTGCAGGCAATTCGCGGGTTTTGACATTTCGGCGGGCGTGGTTTATAATGATGAAAACCGCCGGGCGCGAGGCCGGGCGGCACGGGAGAGAGCGTATGTATTCCTATTGCGTATTCTGCGTGACGGTGAAGTGCGAGATGATCGCCGCGGCCATCCGCCAGAAGTTTGGCTATACCGCCTATTCGCCCCGCATCGTGCAGCGAAAGTGGGTCAAGGGCCAGTGCCTGGAGGAGGTCAAGCCGTACCTGCCGGGCTACGTGTTCATCTACACCGAACAGCCCATCGAGGACTTCCGCGCCATCCGCATCATGGAGGGCGTGGGCCGCTACCTGGGCCAGCGGGACGAGGGCTACCGGCTGCAGGGCGAGGACCGCAGCTTCGCGGAGATGCTCTACGCCCGCGGCGGCGTCATCGGCATCATGAAGACCTACAAGGAGGGCGACCGCGTCCGCCTGGCCAGGGACATGCTGGGCGACTTCGAGGGCGAGATCATCAAGCTGGACAAGCGCAAGGGCCGCGCGCTCTTGCAATACAGCTTCGACGGCAACAGCTACAAGGTGTGGGTCGGGTATGAGATGATCCAGGACGACGGGAAGCTGGAGATTGGGAAGGAGATAGGGAGTAGGGAGTAGGGAGCAGGGGACCGACGGGACAGGGAACAGGGAACAGGGGACAGGGAGTAGCATGAGGATTCTCGAAAATACCATTGCAATCGAGATGGATTTTTGGTAAACTCTAAGTGGAACGGCCCAATGACAGGATGCCTGTGCACAGGGTCAGCGCAAGGGCTCTGACCGGATCGAAGGATATGGCAGATAAGGAGGTCAACTATGACGGTTCAACAGGAAGCGATTCGCATGATCAACAGCATGCCGGATGATACTGTCAGTATTCTTGTAGAATTACTGAAGCGAATGACGGCGAACGACAGTCGTTCAGTTGACTTCCAGGCTTCAGGGGACGTGCGGATACAGCCGCCAAAGAGACGACTGGGGATTGCCGATGGAATGTACATCATTCCGGACAGTATTGATGCTTGTAATGACGAGATAGCGAAAATGTTTGGGGTGGCTGAATGAAGCTGTTATTGGATACGCACATTGCTCTATGGGCAATTTCCGATTCAAAGCGATTGAGAGAGGATGTACGGGTTCTTCTTGAAAACGAAGAAAACACGGTCTATTTCAGCATGGCATCCGTGTGGGAGGTGGCCATCAAGAGAAAATTACACCCGGAACAGATGCCAATGGACGAGGAGGTATTTGTTTCTTTGTGCGAGGAGACCGGGTTTGAAAGGCTTGACATTCGGTTGCCGCACATCTTTACATTGAAGGAATTAAGAAGACAGAAAAACGCGCCATGCCATAACGACCCATTCGACAGGCTGATGCTGGCAAAGGCAAAATCAGAGGGCTTTAGGTTTTTGACGCACGACAGCCTTATAACAGGCTATGACGAACCCTGCGTTATGGCGATATAGCGGGAAGGAGACGGCAGGGAGGAGAAACAGCATGACGGCGTTCTGGAAATGCGCAAAACGCATTTCCAGAACGCCGTCATTGAACTCTATTCCTTTTCCGCCGGCTTGGCGATAGGGGCGTTGTCGGGGGTCAGGGGCACGGGGGTCACCTTCTCGCCGCAGTGGGGGCAGACGTATTCGGCGCCCTCCGCGTCCTTCAGCGACGTGAAGAACATGCGGCTGCACTTGGGGCACAGGTTGCCCGCCAGCGATTCCTCCTCCGGCGCGTCGTTCTGCGCCGGCTTCAGCAGGTGCAGCTTGTCCTCGCCGTCGTCAAACAGCATGTCGTCGAAATCCGCGTCGTCGTCATCGTCGTCGTCAAACAGGTCGTCATCGCGATCGCCCTCCAGCTCCGTCAGGTCCTCGTCGATGCTCTCCACATAGTCGTTCAGGTCCTCCAGCAGCTCGTCGATGGCCTCCACGCGATCGGACAGGTCGCCGAGCAGCTCGACGATGCCCGCCATCAGCTTGCCGTTGGGGCTGTCGGTGTCAAACGAAGCGCCCTCCATCAGACCCTTCAAAAAGCCGACCTTCTTGCCGAGATTTTCCATTGCCGCACCTCCTGTTCAAATCCATTATAGCGCGCCGCCAGGGCGCTTATTCAGTTTCCCGCCGCCAAGACAAGCGCCGGTGAAGCCTCGCGGCCGTCGCCGCGGGACTTCACCGGCGCTTGCCGCGGACCTCCCGCCCCGGGGATGGGGGAGCGCCTGTTGATCAGGCGCGGCCCAGGTATTCGCCGCCGTCGCGGGTGTCGATCTTCAGGACCTCGCCGTTCTCGATGAACAGCGGCACCTGCAGCACCAGGCCGGTCTCGAAGGTGGCGGGCTTGGTGGTGTTCGCGGCGGTGTCGCCCTTGAAGCCGGGCTCGGTGTTGGTCACCTGCAGCTCCACGAAGTTCGGCGGCTGCACGCTGAAGGGCGCGCCCTTGAAGAAGCGCACGGTCACGTTGGTGTTCTCCTTCACGAAGGGCATGGCGTCCTCGACCTGGTCGTGGTTGAGCATCAGGTCGTCGTAGGTCTCCAGGTCCATGAAGTGGTAGAACTCGCCGTCGTTGTAGGTGTACTGCATCTCCTTGGTCTCGATGTAGGCCTTGGGGAATTTTTCGGTGGGGTTGAAGGTGCGCTCGATGACCGCGCCGGTGACGACGTTCTTCAGCTTGGTGCGCACAAAGGCCGCGCCCTTGCCGGGCTTGACGTGCAGGAACGAGATGATGGTCCACACGCCGTTGTCCATCTCAAAGGTGACGCCGTTTCTGAAATCGCTTGCGTTGATCATGGGGATGTTGCCTCCTCAAATAGTAGTCTTGTGGGTGGTCAGTCGGCTACAGCTCGATCAAATGCTTCGGCGCGGCGATGGTGTTGATCACGCCGTCCTCGGTCATAATCACCGTATCCTCGATCCGGCATCCGCCCAGGCCGGGAATATATACGCCGGGCTCCACCGTTACCACATGGCCGGGCCTGAGCACGGCCGTGTTTCCGGAGCTGACCCGGGGCTGTTCGTGAATGTACAGGCCGACGCCGTGGCCCAGGCTGTGGCCGAAGCTGTCGGGGTAGCGGGCGTCGATGTAGTCGCGGGCCGCCTTGTCCACGTCGCCGCAGGCCCTGCCCACGGCCAGCGCGTCCAGGCCCAGCTGCTGGGCGACGCGCACCGTCTCGTAGATCTCCCGCAGCGGCTTTCCGACCTTGCCGAAGCCCACGGTGCGGGTCATGTCCGAGCGGTAGCCGTTCACTGTGGCGCCGAAGTCCAGCGTCAACAGCTCGCCGCTCTCGATCACCCGGTCCGACGGGCGGGCGTGGGGCAGCGCGCCGTTGGGGCCCGAGGCGGCGATGGTTTCGAAGGCCACGCCCTCGCTGCCCAGCTCCAGCATCTCAAATTCCAGCATCCGCTGGACCTGCCGCTCCGTCATGCCCGCGTGGATGCGGGGCAGCAGGTTCATGAAGGCGTCGCTGGCGATGGCCGCCGCGCGCCGGATGGATTCGATCTCCGCCGCGTCCTTGACCTCGCGCAGCCGTTCGCACAGCCCCGCCATCGGCACAAGTTCCGCGTCCTTGAGGGCCCCGGCCAGCGCCTGGTAGTCGTCGTAGGTCAGATAATCGGTCTCGGCCAGTATCGCCTTTGCGCCGTGGGCCCCGGCCTGCTCCGCGATCAGCGCGGGATACTCCGCCCCGCGGGGCACCTGGACGAGCGCCCAGTCCGGCGACTGCTGGCGGGCCTGCTCCATGTACCGGAAATCGGTGAAAATCACATGCGCGTCCCGGCAGATGAACAGGCAGCCCTCGCCGGTGTAGCCGGCCAGGTAGCGCAGGTTTTCGGGCCGGTGGATCAGCGCCGCGTCCGCCTGCATGGCGTCCAGAAACACCGTCAGATGGCTCAATTCAGTCACGCTCCCGCATGAGAGTTTATACAAACACAGCCCATTATAGCATATCCACCGCTGAATTACCATAGGAAAAGCGCATTTAGCGGCGAAAATTTACCTCGCGTTAAATCCCTATGAAATCGGTCGGAATTGATTGACGCGGGCGGCGGTTCGTGTTACAATACCGGTGCAAACCTGAGTAAATAACTCGGAATTACCGAACGGGAGGTGGGCCCATGAAGCTGTCGACGCGGGGACGCTACGGCATACACGCCATGTACGACCTGGCGCTGCACGAGCACAGCGGCCCGCAGTCCATCAAGGCCATCTCCGAGCGGCAGGGGGTGCCGGAGGCCTACCTGGAGCAGCTGTTCGCGGTGCTGAAGCGGGAGAACCTGGTGGTCAGCACCCGGGGCGCCCAGGGGGGCTATACGCTGTCCAGGCCGCCGGAGGCGATCACGGTGGGCGACGTGCTGCGCGCGCTGGAGGGCGGTCTGGGTCTGGTGGAGTGCCTGGACGAGGAGGAGATCTGCGGCAAGCGCTGCTCCTGCGCCAGCCGCGTCGTGTGGCAGAAGCTGCGGGACGGCCTGAACGCCATCGTGGACGGCATCACCCTTCGGGACATGATCGAGGATTATCAGCGCCAGGGCGCGCAGGAGGAAAGTGCGACATGAAGGTATACATGGACAACGGCGCGACGACCCGCGTGACCGAGGAGGTCTTCGCGGCGATGCAGCCCTATTTCTGCCAGATCTACGGCAACCCCTCGTCGGTGCACGGCTTCGGCCGCGAGGCCCGCAAGGCAGTGGAGGCGGCCCGCGCCCAGGTGGCGAAGGCCATCGGGGCCGAGCCCCGGGAAATCTACTTCACCGGCTGCGGCACCGAATCCGACAACTGGGCCCTGCGGGGCGCGGCGTACGCCAACGCGAAAAAGGGCAAACACATCATCACCACCGCCATCGAGCACCACGCGGTGCTGCACACCTGCAGGCAGCTGGAGAAGGAGGGCTTCGAGGTCACCTATCTGCCGGTGGATTCCTGCGGCCTGGTGACGCCGGAGCAGCTGGAGGCGGCCATGCGGCCCGACACGGTGCTGGTGAGCATCATGTACGCCAACAACGAGATCGGCACCATCGAGCCGATACAGGAGCTGGCGGCGGTGGCGAAAAAGCACGGCGCGCTGTTTCACACCGACGCGGTGCAGGCCATCGGCCACGTGGAGATCGACGTGAAGGCCCAGCAGATCGACATGCTGAGCCTGTCCGGCCACAAATTCCACGCGCCCAAGGGCATCGGCGCGCTGTACATCCGCCACGGCGTGCACATCCAGCGGCTGATGCAGGGCGGCGCGCAGGAGCGGGGCCAGCGCCCGGGCACGGAGAACCTGGCTTCCATCGTGGGACTGGGCAAGGCCATCGAGCTGGCGACCACAGACATCCCCGCCCGCGCGGCGCAGATGAGCGCCGTTCGGGACCACATGATTGGCCGCATACTGGCTGAGATCCCCTATGTGAAGCTGAACGGCCATCCCGAAAAGCGGATGTGTGGAAATGTGAACGTGTCCTTCCAGTTCATCGAGGGCGAGAGCATGCTGCTGCATCTGGATCTGAGGGGCATCGCCGCCTCCTCCGGGTCGGCGTGCACCTCCGGGTCGCTGGATCCCAGCCACGTGCTGCTGGCCATCGGCCTGCCCCATGAGATCGCTCACGGCTCCCTGAGACTGAGCCTGTGCGAGGAGAACACCATGGAGGAAGCGGACTATGTGGTGGACAACCTCAAGGAAATCGTTGCCCGGCTGCGCGCCATGTCCCCGCTGTATGACGACTTTATGAAGGAACAGCAGGCTGCCGGCAAGAATGCGTAATCACCGTTCCGGTACGATAATAAAGGAGATAGAGTTATGGAATATACCGAGCAG